>JBGPMJ010000217.1:0-4476 GCA_041486935.1 Candidatus Limnocylindria bacterium
CTTCATCGAGCATGATCAGGCAGTAGGGGCACCCGGACGCGACCGCGGTCGCCCCGCTCTTCGTGTCGATGAGCTGCTGCACCCGCTTGTGATTCACGCGCTGGCCCATCGCCTCTTCCATCCACATCCGCCCGCCGCCGGCTCCGCAGCAGAAGCTCCCCCGGCCGCTGCGCTCCATCTCCCGCAGCTCGACGCCCGGGATCGCGCTGAGCACGGCGCGCGGCGGGGCGATGACGCCGTTGTAGCGCGCCAGGTAGCACGAGTCGTGGAAGGTCAGGCTGCCCGAGCGTTCGAGATCCGGTCGCAGGCGGCGCTCCTCGACGAGCCGGGCGAGGTAGGCGCTGTGATGGACGACCTCGTAGCGGCCGCCGAACTGGGGGTACTCGTTGGCGATCGTGTTGAAGCAGTGCGGGCAGGCGGTGACGATCGTCTTGGGCCGGTACCGGTCGAGCGTCTCGACGTTGGCCATGGCCAGGATCTGGTAGACGTACTCGTTGCCCATGCGGCGCGCCGGGTCGCCGCTGCACGACTCCTCCTGGCCGAGCACGGCGAAGTCCACCCCTGCCGCGTCCAGGCAGGTCACGAAGGCCCGCGCGACCTTGCGGTTGCGGTCGTCGAACGAGGCGGCGCAGCCCACCCAGTAGAGGCAGTCGAGCTTCGCCACGGCGTCCGGCCCGCCTTCGGCGACGACCTCGGCGGCCGTGCGAACCACGAAGGGCAGGCTCCTCGCCCAGTCGAGCCGTGAACTCTGCGGCTGGCCCCAGACGTTGCCCTGGCGCTCGAGGTTGGTGAAGGCGCCGGCCAGCTCGGCCGGGAAACGGCTGTCCTCCAGCACGAGGTTGCGGCGCAGGCCGACGATCTTGTCCACGTGCTCGATGAGCACCGGACAGGCCTCGACGCAGGCGCCGCAGGTGACGCAGTCCCAGACGGCGTCGTAGGGGATGGCGGTATCCACGATGGACCGCCCGAGCGCGTCGGCGGCGGGTGCCCAGCCCGGCTTGCCCGGGGCGTCCGAGGGCCGGATGAACGGGATCGCCGGCAGCAGCCCAACGCCCTTCTCGGCGTCGACCGCCATCTCGCGCAGGCCCATGATCAGCGTCTTGGGGTTGAGCGGCTTGCCCGTGGCCCAGGCCGGGCAGGCATCCTGGCAGCGCCCGCACTCGGTGCAGGTGAAGCCGTCGAGGAGGTCTTTCCAGCCCAGGTCCTCGATGGTCTTCACGCCGAAGCGAGCCGTCTCCGCCTCGAGGTCCATGGCCGGCAGCTCGCCGCGCGGACGAAGCTTGCGGAAGGCCGTGTTGAAGAAGGCGGTCGCGATGTGCAGGTGCTTGGAGCGGGGCAGGTAGACCAGGAAGAAGCAGACGATGAGCACGTTGGCCCACCAGGCGACGGAGAAGAGGGCCTCGAGGAGTCCGGGGGCGAGGCTTGCCAGCGGGCGGGCGAGCAGTCCGGCGACGACCTCCCAGGCGGAGTCCGCGTCGCCGTAGCGGGCGAGGCGGAAGGCCTCGGCGACCAGCTCGGTCATGACCACGCCACCGATCAGCAGCAGGATCGTCAGCGCGTCGCGCGAGAGCGTCAGTCGGGCGGGCCGTGTCAGGAGGCGGCGCGTGAGCGCCCAGCCCACGCCGAACAACACGCCCAGCGCGAGCAGGTTGCTCCCCAACAGGGTGAGCCGCCAGAGCCAGCCGTCGAAGGGCCAGCCGAGGATCGACTGCACGAGCCCGAACGTGACGCGGTTGGCCGTGCCGACCGTGAGCACGATGAAACCCCAGAAGATCGCCGCGTGCAGGAGTCCCGGTCCCGGGTCGCGGAACATGCGCACCTGGACGATGGAGAAGCGGATGAGCGACGCGATGCGCGCCTCCGGCTGGTCGATGACTGCCGAGGGCCGGGCGGCGGCGAAGACCCGCAGGTGGCGCGCCATCTCCAGCGCGAAGATCAGCGCGGCGGCGGCGAAGACGAGGGGCGCGAGCGGGTAGAGCGGGACCTGCTCAAGGAGCGCGCTCACCGGCCCCGGTCCGCCGACCGGTCCGGCGCCTCTGCCGCCGCGTGACGGCTGGAGTCGTTGGCCAGCGTCTCCAGCGCGTGAGCGAGCAGCGGCAGGACGGCCTCGAGCGATTCGCGGGCGCCGCCCGGGCTGCCGGGCACGGCCAGCACGAGGCAGCGGCCGATGACCCCGCCGAGCGAGCGCGAGAGCGACGCAAAGGGCGTGGAGCGGCGGCCCTCGGAGCGCATCAGCTCGCCGAAGCCGGGCACCTCGTAGTCGAGCAGCGGCCGCAGCGCCTGCGGCGTGACGTCGCGCGGGGTCATCCCCGTGCCGCCCGTCGTGACCACGAGGCGGTGGCGGATCGCCGCGCCGCGAACAGCCGTCGCGATCGCGTCCCGATCGTCGGGGACGGCGGCGCGCTCGACCTGGAAGCCCGCCGTTTCCAGCAGGTCGGCGAGGACCGGCCCGCTCTTGTCCGGGCGGGTCCCGGCGATGACGCCGTCGCTGACCGTGAGGACGAGGGCGCTGGGCAGCGGGTCTGTCATCGGGGTTCAGCCAGTGCGACGCGGCCCGCGCACCCCCTTGGGACGGAGTGGTTTCGCGCTGGGGGGACCCGCCGGCTCGGCCGGTCGCCGCCACTCACCCGATCGGCCTCCCGACTTCTCAACGACCCGCAGGTGCCGGATCTCCGCACTGCGATCGACGCCCTTGACCATATCGTAGACGGTGAGGGCGGCCACGGCGGCAGCCGTCAGCGCCTCCATCTCCACGCCGGTCCGGGCCACGGTGGCGGCCGTGGCGCGGATGAGGAGCGCGCCACGTGCACGATCGGGCTTGACCTCGACCACGAGATCGGTCAGCGGCAGCGGGTGGCACAACGGGATGAGGTCCGAGGTGCGCTTGCCGCCCATCACGCCGGCCAACTCGGCCACGGTGAGCACGTCCCCTTTGGGGCCGCCGCCGTCCACGATGAGGCTGATCGTCTCCTGCGCGAGGGCGACCTCGGCCTCGGCCACGGCGCGGCGGGCGGTGGGCGGCTTCTCGCTCACGTCCACCATGCGCGGCCGGCCGCTGCGGTCGACGTGGGTGAGGCGCCGGCGTTCGGTGCGCTTCGGGGGCTCCATGGGCATCGGGCTCACGCTCCTTCCAGTTCCCAGACGTCGACCTCGGCGCCGGCCGGCAGGCCGTCCAGATCTTCGGGCACGACCGCCAGACCGTCGGCGGCGGCGAGCGCCGAGAGCACGTGCGACCCCTGGCCGCCTGCCAGGAGCGCCAGTCGCTCGCCGGGTCGCCCGGGGTCGGGCGCCAGCTTCACGCGCAGGAACGCGCGACGCGTCGGGCTCTTCGTAACGGCCGAGGCGAGCCGCGCCCGGACCACCCGGCGCGCCATGGGGTCGCGGTCGCCCGAGAGCAACCGCAGCACGGGACGGACGAACAGCTCGAATGTGACGAAGCTGCTCACCGGGTTGCCGGGCAGGCCGAACAGCAGCGCTTCACGACCGCCCGGCGACGGGGCGCGCCCGAACGCGACCGGCTTGCCGGGCTGGACGGCGACGCGCCACAGGTCCACGCGCCCCAGGCGCTCGAAGGCCGCCTTCACCACGTCGCGGGCGCCGACCGAGACGCCGCCGCTGACGATGACGAGGTCCGCCCATCCGATCGCGCCGGCCAGCGCAGTCTCGACATCGGCGAGCGTGTCGCGGGCGACGCCGAGCCGCCGAACGTCCGCGCCGGCCGCTCGAGCCTGCGCCGCGAGCGCCGGCGAGTTGCTGTCGTGGATCTGCCCCGGACCCAGCTCCTCACCGGGTGCGACCAGCTCGTCGCCCGTGGCCAGGACGGCGACGCGCGGCCGGCGGTGGACGCGCAGCGTCCCGTGCCCGCCGGCGACGAGCAGGGCCAGCGCGGCGGGTGCGATGCGCGTGCCAGCCGGGAGGAGCGGAGCGCCGGCGTGGAAGTCGCTGCCAGCTCGCCGGATGTGCTGGCCGGGAGGTGCATGGACGCGTATCGACACAGCGGCGGGCAGCGCCGCGAGGCCCGGCTCGCTGTCGGTCTCCTCGACCGGCACGACCGCGTCGGCGCCCTCGGGGAGCATCGCCCCGGTGAGGATGCGCACGGCGGTGCCGGGCTCGACCGGGGCGGTGGGGGCATATCCGGCCGCCACCTCGCCCACGACGCGCAGGGTGACCGGGTGCCCGGCGGAGGCGGTCGCGACGTCGACGCTGCGCACCGCGAAGCCATCCATGGCCGTGTTGTCCCAGGGCGGCAGCGTCAGGCGCGCCACCAGCGGCTCGGCCAGGACCCGCCCAACGGCGTCGTCCACGCCGACCTGCTCTACGGGCAGCGGCACGACCCCGGCGAGCATGCGCTCCAGGGCGCCTTCCAGCGAGAGGAGCTGCTCGCCCATCAGGCCGCTCCCCGCTCCAGCGCGACCGCGCGGCGCCGGGCAAGCCACCACGCGGCGAGCCCCAGGACGATGGCGAGTGCGCCGAGGA
>JBGPMJ010000218.1:0-4453 GCA_041486935.1 Candidatus Limnocylindria bacterium
CGGCGGCTTCTGGCGGTAGGCGCTGCGCAACGTCATGACGATCTCCGCCTCATCGATGTCGCGCACCACGACCACCGGCAGCTGCAGCTCGCGGATGGCCTGCTCGAGGCGCTTGCGGCTGATGCCGAAGCCAAGGACACGCAGCGTCGGCAGCGAGGTCGCGTAGCCGTCCGGAGCGATCGGGCCGAGCGGGTCGTAGGCGCTCACGACCCCGGTCTCGAGTTCGGCCCCCAACTCGTCCTCCGGCTCCACTTCCTCCTCGTCCTCCACCTCGTCGGGCTCGGGGCCCGTGCCGGCGTCGGCGTGGAGCGTCTCAATGGCACGCTTCGCCGACTCGCGCCACTCCTTCTGCCGCTCCAGCTCGCGCGTGTCACGGGCACGCGGCTCAGGCGTCGGGGCGGAGCCGCGCTCCAGGGGGCCGCGGTCGGCGATCTCGCCGGTCACGAAGGGCGTGTCGGCGAGCCGCGACGGGTCGTAGGCGCCGGCGAACGGCCCTGCTGGCTCCACGTCGCGCGGTTCGGGTCCGGCGGGCGACGCGCCTCGGCCTCCGGAACCGGCCCGGCCGCGTGGAGCACGCCAACCACCGCCGCTGGTGGCAGGGCGTAGACCGCCCCGACCGCGCTCGACCTCACGGAAGCCGGGATCGCGGGCGTCCGGTCGCCAGCCCGGCTCGACCCGCCAACCCATGCCCCCACCGACGAGGCCGCTGAAGCGATCGGCCGGGCCGAGCGCCTGGGTCGGCGACGGTCGCGGCCGGGCCTGCGTGCGGTGCACGCCGCCCTCGTCGCGCCAGCGCAGCTCGGGCGCCACCGGGTCGCCCCGGAGCAGGGCGTCCACGGTGTCGGCCACGTCGCCGTGGACCATCACCCGGTCGCGGTCCTGGATCTCGATGATGACGTCGAAGGTGGGCGGAGCCTTGCGCTCCAGCACGCTCTTCTGCGTGCGCCGCCGGCGCGCCTCTTCGTCGCCGAGGGTGACGCTCTGGATGCCCCCGATGAGGTCGCTGAGCGTCGGGTTGAGCATGAGGTTGTCGAGGTTGTTCCCGTGCGCGGTGCCGATGAGCTGGACACCCCGCTCGGCGATCGTGCGCGCCGCGGCCGCCTCCAGCTCCGTGCCGATCTCGTCGATGACGATGACCTCGGGCATGTGGTTCTCGACGGCCTCGATCATCACGTGGTGCTGCATGGCGGGCGTGGGTACCTGCATGCGCCGCGCCCGGCCGATGCCCGGGTGCGGGATGTCGCCGTCGCCGGCGATCTCGTTGGACGTGTCCACCACGACCACGCGCTTGTCGAAGTCGTCGGCGAGCACCCGCGCCGCCTCCCGCAGCATGGTCGTCTTGCCGATGCCCGGGCGGCCCATGATGAGGATCGACTTCCCGCTCTCGACGAAGTCCTCGATGATCTCGATCGTGCCGAAGACGGCCCGGCCGATGCGGCAGGTGAGGCCGACGGTCTTGCCGCCCCGGTTGCGGATGGCGCTGATGCGGTGGAGCGTGCGCTCGATGCCGGCGCGGTTGTCCTCGCCGAACGAGCCGATGTGGTCCACGACGTACTGGATGTCGTCGTCGACGACCTCGCGCTCGAGCAGGACCTGCTCCCCGCCACCCCCGAAGCGCGCCTCCGGACGGCGGCCCAGATCCATCACGACCTCGATGAGGTCACGCTCGGGCGGCAGCTGCTCGACGGCGGCCACGATCTCCGGGGGCAGGGCGGCCAGGAGGGCGTGGAGGTCGTCGGTCATCTCTCGGGGCTCGATGCTGGGCACGGTTTCTCCTTCCCTGCGCGACGAGGCCGCCGTCACCGGACGGCCGGCACCAGGGCCGGCTCGGCGACGCGGACGAGCGTCTCCTTCATGAGCAGCGTGACCGTGGCGATGCGATCGAACCCGGCGTCCTCCAGCCGCCCGTCGACCGGCGCTTCGTACGTTCGGACCGGCGAGACCACCCCATGCTCGTGGCGGTGACGGTGTGCCGCTGACTGCTCGGCGATATGGCCGAGGCCGAAGCGGATGAGGTCGCCGGTGTCGTGGCCCGGGCGCGCGATCACGCGCAGGTAGTGGGGGTGGTCCTCCTTCGCGACCCCGATCTGCAGGAAGCCCGAGAAGGCGGGGTAGCCGGCCGGCTCCGCGGTCTCCTGGACGAAGGCGCTCACGTCGGCGAAGCGGAGGATCGGCGTGAGGCTGCTGCGCGGGATCCGCCACTGTGTGCCCTGCCGCTCCCAGTCGGGCAGCCGGTACGCCTCCAGCCGAGCCACCGGCGCCGGCGTCGCTGCCGCATAGAGGCGGCCGAGCCGCAGCGCGTCAAGGGGGACGGTCGGGCGGATGCCGAGGGCGGCGGCCTCCTCGGCTGCCATCGGCGCCGGGAGCGAGCGGTCGGACTGGCGGGCGTACAGCCACTCCTCGCCGTAGCGGGCAAAGCCGTGCTGCATGAACAGCTCGACGTTGCCGTCGCGGTCGGCGCAGGCGACGTGGAAGCGGGTGGCGCCACGCCTGCTGCCATCTCGCAGCAGGTGCTGCACGAGCCGGTAGCGGATGTCGCCGGCCTCGCCCGCGCCGATGGCGTCGAGCTCGACGATCGTCCACTCGTCGCGATGCGCGTCGCGCTCGACCCGCAGCAGCCCCGCGATCTTGCGCTCCTCCTCGTAGACGTAGAGCTGGTCGTGTGGCCGGAAGGCGCCCAACGGCATGCGGAACAGGCCGAAGATGCTGATCTGGCTGCCGCTCACGGGCAGGCCCAGCGAGCGCACACTGCCGTCCTCGGACCCGTCGCCCTGGGAGAGGCGCGACAGCTCTCCCAGCGCGGCCAGGTCGGTCAGCCGCGCGCCGCGCACCTTGCCGGGTCGCGCGGTCATCGCTCGGCCCTCTCCCGGCGCGTGGGATGGTGGCGCCGGCCGGCTCCCTCGCCCGGGTCGTCGAACTCGCCGGCCATGGTCGCCACGAGGCGGTGGAAGCGCGTCTCGCCGGCCAGCTCGGGGTGGAAGGCGGTGGCGATCGCGTTCCGCTCGCGTACCGCGACGATCCGGCCGTCCTCGAGGCGCGCGAGGACGTCGACGCCCGGCCCCACGCGCTCGATGATCGGGGCACGGATGAAGACGCCCTGGACGGGCGTGTCGCCGAGGACGGGCACCGAGACCTCACTCTCGAAGCTCTCGAGCTGGCGCCCGAAGGCATTGCGCCTGACGGTCACGTCGATGAGCGGGAAGACCGGCTCCTCGCCGTCGACGATGTCGCGGGCGAGCAGGATCATGCCGGCACAGGTGCCGAAGATCGGCGCCCCCGAGGCCGCCAGCTCGAGGATCGGATCGCGCAGTCCCCAGCGGACGACGAGCTTGCGCATGGTCGTGCTCTCCCCCCCGGGCAGGATCAGGCCGGAGCAATGCCCGAGGTCCGCGGGCAGGCGGACCTCCACGCCCTCGACGCCGATCTGGCGCAGGACAGCGAGGTGCTCGGCAAAGGCGCCCTGCAGCGCCAGCACGCCGATCCTCATCGGTCGCATCCCGTCATCGGGCGTTCCCCGGCGCGCTCCCCCTACCAGCCCCGGACCGCCAGCCGCTCGCCCTCCGGGATGGCGCCGATCTCGATGCCGCGCATCGGGGCGCCCAGGCCCTTCGAGACCTCGGCGATGATCTTGGGGTCGTCGAAGTGGGTGGTGGCCTGCACGATGGCGTTGGCCATGCGGGCCGGGTCCGCGCTCTTGAAGATGCCCGAGCCGACGAAGACACCCTCGGCCCCGAGCTGCATCACGAGCGCCGCGTCCGACGGCGTGGCGATGCCGCCGGCGACGAAGTTGACCACCGGCAGCCGCCCGTCCCGGGCCACTCCGGCGACCAGCTCGTAGGGGGCTCCGAGCTCCTTGGCCGCGACGAACAGCTCGTCCTCGCGCATCGACTGCAGGCGACGGATCTCGCCCAGCACGTCGCGCAGCTGGTGCACGGCCTCGACGATGTTGCCGGTACCGGCCTCACCCTTGGTGCGCATCATCGCGGCGCCCTCGCTGATGCGCCGCAGCGCCTCGCCGAGGTTGCGGCAGCCGCACACGAAGGGCACCTTGAAGGCGTGCTTGTCGATGTGGTTCGCCTCGTCGGCGGGGGTGAGCACCTCGGACTCGTCGATGTAGTCGACGCCCAGCGCCTCGAGCACCTGCGCCTCGACGAAGTGGCCGATGCGCGCCTTCGCCATGACCGGGATCGTCACGGCCTCGATAATGCGCACGATGACCTCGGGGTCGGACATGCGCGCGACGCCTCCGTGCGCTCGAATGTCCGCCGGCACGCGCTCGAGCGCCATCACGGCCGCCGCACCGGCGTCCTCGGCAATGCGTGCCTGCTCAGCGCTGGTGACGTCGAGAATCACGCCGCCCTTGAGCATCTCCGCCAGCGCGGTCTTCAGTCGATGGGATTCGGTAGACATATGACTTCCTCCTCGTGCTGATCCGAGCGTAGCGCCCGGAACG
>JBGPMJ010000219.1:0-4436 GCA_041486935.1 Candidatus Limnocylindria bacterium
CAACAACGCCTCGCCCGGCATCGGCGGCCACCTGGCCACCTACCAGAGCGCGGCCAGCCTGTACGAGGTGGGCTTCAACCACTTCTTCCGCGGCAAGGACGCGCCCGGCATGGGCGACCAGGTCTTCTACCAGGGCCACGCCGCGCCGGGCATCTACGCCCGCGCCTTCCTCGAGGGGCGCCTCAGCGCGAGCCAGCTCGATCACTTCCGCCGCGAGGTCGCGCCCGGCCAGGGCCTCAGCAGCTACCCGCACCCGCGCCTCATGCCCGACTTCTGGGAGTTCCCCACCGTGTCGATGGGCCTGGGCCCCCTGGCCGCCATCTACCAGGCGCGCTTCAACCGCTACCTCCACGCGCGGGGTCTCAAGGACACGAGCGAGAACCGCGTTTGGGCCTTCCTCGGCGATGGCGAGACGGACGAGCCGGAGGCCCTGGGTGCGCTTCACGTGGCGGCTAACGAGGGCCTCGACAACCTCGTCTTCGTCGTCAACTGCAACCTGCAGCGGCTCGACGGCCCGGTGCGCGGCAACGGCAAGATCATCCAGGAGCTCGAAGCGGTCTTCCGCGGCTCGGGCTGGAACGTCATCAAGGTCATCTGGGGCCGCGAGTGGGACCCGCTGCTCGCCGCCGACGTCGACGGCGCGCTGGTCCATCGCATGGGCGAGGTCCTCGACGGCGAGTACCAGAAGTACTCGGTCGAGGCGGGCGCCTACATCCGCGAGCACTTCTTCGGGGCAGACCCGCGGCTCCTGGCCATGGTCGAGCACCTCTCCGATGACGATCTGGTGCGCCTGCGCCGGGGCGGCCACGACTATCGCAAGGTCTATGCCGCGTACGCCGAGGCGATCGCCCACCGTGGCCGGCCGACGGCCATCCTGGCCAAGACGGTCAAGGGCTGGACGCTCGGCCCGGGCGTCGAGGCCCGCAACATCACGCACCAGGCCAAGAAGCTCTCGGAGGCCGAGCTGAAGGTCTTCCGCGACCGCCTCCAGCTGCCCATCCCCGACGCGAAGATCAAGGACGCTCCCTACTACCACCCCGGCCCCGCAGCGCCGGAGATCGAGTACCTGCGCGCGCGCCGGGCGGCCCTCGGCGGGCCGGTGCCCCGGCGGGTGGTGGTGACGAAGAAGCTGGACCTGCCCGGCGTCGACGCCTATGCCGAGTTCATGACCGGCTCGGGCGCCCAGGAGGCCTCGACCACGATGGCCTTCGCCAAGCTCCTGCGCAACCTCCTGCGCGACCCGGGCATCGGGCGGCGGGTCGTGCCCATCGTGCCCGACGAGGCGCGCACCTTCGGCATGGACCCGCTCTTCAAGGAGGCCGGCATCTACGCCCCGCACGGCCAGCTGTATGAGCCGGTGGACTCCAACCTCATCCTCAGCTATCACGAGGCGAAGGACGGCCAGGTGCTCGAGGAGGGCATCACCGAGGCTGGCTCCTCGGCCTCGTTCCAGGCCGCCGGCACGAGCTACGCCACGCACGGCGAGCCCACGATCCCCTTCTACATCTTCTACTCGATGTTCGGCTTCCAGCGCACCGGCGACGAACTGTGGGCCTTCGGCGACGCCCGCGGCCGCGGCTTCCTGCTCGGCGCCACGGCCGGCCGAACCACGCTGAACGGCGAGGGGCTGCAGCACGAGGACGGCCACAGCCTCCTCGTGGCCACGACGATCCCCAACTGCCGTGTCTACGACCCGGCCTTCGCCTACGAGACGGCCATCGTCATCCGCGAGGGGATGCGCGCCATGCTCGAGGCCGGCGAGGACGTCTTCTACTACCTGGCCCTCTACAACGAGAACCACGCGATGCCGCCGATCCCCGCCGGCGTCACCGATCGCGACGTCGTGCGCGGCCTCTACCGCTTCAGCGCGGCCCCCGCGGTGGGGGCGAAGCGTGGGCCGGCCCTGGGGGCGACGCTGCTGGGCAGCGGCTCGATCATGCAGCAGGTGCTGCGGGCCCAGGCCCTGCTGGCCGAGCGCTTCGGCGTGGCGGCCGAGGTGTGGAGCGTCCCCTCGTACCAGCAGCTGCGCGCCGACGCGCTCGCGGTCGAGCGCTGGAATCGGCTCCACCCCGCCGAACCGGCGCGCGTCCCGCTGGTCACCTCCGCGCTGGCCGACGCGGCCCTGCGCGGGCCGATCGTGGCCGCCACCGACTTCGTCAAGACGGTGCCCGACCAGGTCGCTCGCTGGGCGCCGGGCGGGAGCTTCATCTCGCTGGGCACGGACGGCTTCGGCCGCAGCGACACCCGCGAAGCGCTGCGACGGCTCTTCGGCAACGACGCGGAGTCGATCGCCGCCGCGGTGATGGCCGAGCTGGCGCGCACCGGCCGGATCGAGCCCGCCACCGCATCGGCGGCCATCGCCGAGCTCGGCCTCGACCCCGAGGCGCGCGACCCGCTCCAGCTCTGAGCCGGCGTGCTCCGGCTCTCGCTGGCGGCCGGCTTCGCCCAGGTCGGCTTCCACGCCTTTCTGGCCTCACTGCCGCTGGCGCTCCTGGCGGCCGGCCGCTCCGACGCCTCGATCGGCGCCATCATGGGCGTGGCCGCGCTGACGCAGGTGGCCGCGGCGTTCGTGGCCGGCGGCCTCATCGATCGCTTCGGCGGGCGTCTGGTCCTGCTCGGGGGTGCGATGGCTTTCCTGGCCGCGGCCGGGCTCCTGGTCACCGGCGTCGCGGCGGCCGACGGACCCATCGTGCCCCTCGTCGCCGCGCGCGTACTGCAGGGCGTCGGAATCGCCGCCTGCATGCCGGCCGCCCTGAGCCTCGTGCCCGGGCTCGTCTCCGCTGCACGGCTGCCGACCGCGCTTACGTTGGTGGGCGTGGCGGCGAACGTGTCGCTGGCGCTCGCCCCGCCCATCTCGCTGCGGATCCTCGATGCCAGCTCGCTGCAGGTCGTGGCCGCTGCGGCCCTCGCCTGCGTCGTGGCCGGGGTCGCCCTGGCCTGGCCGCTCGGCCGGGCCGATCAGGCCGCTCGTGCCGCCGGGCCGCGCGGCACGCGGACCTTCCATCCCGCCTGGCGCCGGGCCTGGAGCGGGCCGCTCGCCCTGTCCGTCCTCTTCGTCGCGCACTGGGGCGTCGTCACCGGCTACCTCCCCCAGCGTGCCGAGGCGGCGGGCGCCGACGTGGGCCTGTTCTTCACGGCCGACGCGATCGGGGTGCTCGCGGCCAGGGTGCCGACGGCGATGCTGGTCGAGCGCCTGGGCTCACGCTGGCTGATCGTGGCCGGTCTCGCCGTCACCATCGCTGGCCTGCTGCTGCTCCTCGTCCCGCCGACCACGCCGCTCCTCGTCCTGGCCGGTGCTGGCACCGGCATCGGGGCCGCGCTCATCCTGCCCCCGGTCACGTTCGAGCTGTCGCGCCGTTCGGACGACTCGGACCGCGGCTCGGCCTTCGCGCTCTTCGCGGTGGCCTTCTCGGCCGGCGTCGCCCTCGGCAGCATCGGCGTGGCGCCCTTCTTCGAGCGACTCGGGTTCGAAGCGGCCCTGGCCGCTGGCATCGTTGCCTGCGCGTCGGCGGCGCTCGTGGCGCTGGCGGACCCGCTGATGCGCGGGCGGCCCGTTCCCGCGGTGGCCTGAAGGGGCCGAAGGGCCCGACCAGACGGTCCTCGCGGCCGCCTGCACGCCGTGGCCGGTTCTGGGACGATGCGCGCCATGCTTGCCGCCCGCATCCGCGCCCTGGCCTCGCTCCTCGCCCTGAGCGCGCTGGTCGCGTTGCCCGCCGCGACGCTCGGCCACGCCACGCTCGTGTCCGGCGACCCGGCGCCCGGCTCCACGGTGGCGACCGCTCCGAGCCGTGTCAGCGCCACGTTCGACAACGAGTTGGACGGCGCCAAGAGCTCCATCGTGCTGATCGGCCCCGACGGCCAGACGGTCGCCATGGGCAGCCTGGCGCCGGAGGACTCGCACGTGCTCGCCGTCATCGTCCCGCCGCTCGGACCGGGCACGTACGAGGTGCGCTGGACGGCGGCCACGGCCGACGGACACATCGAGCGAGGGACGTACCGCTTCACGGTCGCTGCGCCCGCGTCCCCGTCCGGTGGCCCGATCATCACCGCGCCACCGACATCGAGCCCGACGCCGGCCCCGAGCTCCGCACCTGCGAGCACGCCGGCCCCGAGCCCCGAGCCCTCGGCGACCCCGGGGCCGGAAGGCGCCTCCGGCGGCGACTCGGGAGTCGGCGTCATCGTGGCCGCGGCGGTGGCGGGCCTCGTCCTCGGCGTCGTCATCGGCTGGTGGCGGAGGCGGCAGGGCCGGTGAGCCGCCGTCGCACGGCCGCGGCGGCCATCCTCCTCCCGCTGGCCCTGCTGCTCGCCGGTTGCGTCGAGGACGCGCTCGTCGTGCGTGGCATCGTCGTGGCCGTCCAGCAGTCGAGCCCGGCGCAGGTGCAGGGCTTCACGCTGCGCAGCGACGCCGGCCAGCTGCTGGTCTTCGAGATCGGGGA
>JBGPMJ010000220.1:0-4427 GCA_041486935.1 Candidatus Limnocylindria bacterium
CCGACCTCGATCGAGTGGGCCACATCCACGAGGCCCTCCTCGATGGCGCGGCGCATCCACGTGCCGTGGTTGTACCTCTCGCCGAAGTAGCTGTCCCAGGCGTCGGTGTGGGAGTCGAAGTCGATCACCGCGACCGGGCCGCGCGAGCGCGTGGCGCGCAGGTGGGGCAGCGTGCAGGCGTGATCGCCGCCGATGAGCAGCGGGACGACGCCGGCCTCGACTATGGGCGCGACGTCCGCCTCGATATTGGCGTACGAGCGCTCGGTGTAGCCGGGCACGATCGAGACGTCGCCGTAGTCCACGCAGCTGAGCACCTCGAACGGCGCGACCTCGAGGTTCGTGTTGTACGGGCGCAGCATGACGCTCGCGGCGCGCACGGCGTTGGGCCCGAAGCGCCCGCCGGCGCGGTAGGTGACGCCGGTGTCGAAGGGGACGCCGACGACGGCCAGGTCCACCTCGGCCAGCGTGCGCACGTGGGGCAGGCGGGCGAACGTGGACGGGCCCGTGAAGCGGGGAGACTTCAGCGAGTCCTCCGGCACGTAGCGCGGCATCGAGCCCTCCTGCGACCGACCGGCGGAGTGTAGCCGGTGGGGCAGGCGCCAGGACGCTCAGGCGGCGCCGGTGTCCGAGGCGAGCTGCGGCGTCGGGGCCTCGACCTGTGCCGCGCGATCGTCGCCGCCCGTCACCACGACGCGGTTGCGGCCGCGCTTCTTGGCCGCGTAGAGGGCGGCGTCCGCGATCCTCAGCAGCTCGACGCGGTCCGGCGCGTCGGCCGGGTAGGCCGCGACGCCGATGGAGATCGTGACCTTGTCCGTCATGCCCGGCGCGAGCTGGATGATCGTGCTCTCGACACGGGAGCGGATCCGCTCAGCGACCGACGCGCCGCCCGTCGCGTCGAGGCCGGGCAGCATGACCGCGAACTCCTCGCCCCCGTAGCGCGCGGCAAGGTCGTGCTCGCGGACGCAGGAGCGGAGCACGCCCGCCAGGGCGCGCAGCGCCTCGTCGCCGGCCGGATGGCCGTGGCGGTCGTTGAAGGCCTTGAAGCGGTCGACGTCGAGCATGAGCACAGCCAGCGGCTCGCCGGCGCTGCGCGCCTTGAGCGCGCCCTCGACGGCCGTGTCGAAGGTGCGGCTGTTGGCGAGACCGGTGCGACCGTCGGTGCTGGCCTGGCCCTGGAGGGCGGCCACGAGGCGGCGGTTGGCCACCGACAGCGAGGCATGCTCGACGATGCGGGATACGGCGCCGCGCAGGTCGAGCGGCAGGCCGTCCATGACCTCCCAGTGGAGGTGCACGGCGCCGACCACCTCGCCCAGGGCGACGAGCGGGATGCACGCGAGCGTGCCGGAGGTGGCGACGTGGACCGGGCAGCGCACGGCGAGCCGGTCGGCCAGGTTGCCGGTGACGTAGAGCCCGCTGCGCCGGACCCCGGGGCAGGCCGCCAGGGCGCCGAGCGAGATGAGCTCGGGCGTGACGTCGCCGAGAGAGGCCTCCGGGACGGCCCGGTCCTTCGATCGGTTCGAGATGTGGATGGCGCCGTCGTCGGGTGAGGTGAGCTCGTCGAGCGCCTCGAGCGTGGCGCGCGCCACGTCGCCGTCCGACTCGATGAAGGCGGTCAGCTCCGTGAAGCGGTTGATGACGCTCGCCTCGGCGGCCTGGCCGTAGAGGCCACGGCGCATCCGCTCCAGGGCGCCGCTGAGGCTGCCGATCTCGTCACTGCTTTCGGCCGGGAAGGCCACGTCCTCGCCTGCCTCGACACGGCGGGCCGTCGTCACGAGCCTCTCGATCGGCCGCAGGACCCAGAGCGCGAGGAGCCAGAAGGCCGCCACGGCGCCGGCCAGCAGGGCGCCGACGCCGATGACAAGGCTCGCGATCTGGACCCTGGAGATGTCGCCGATGCGCGAGAGGCTGGCGGCGGTCAGGCGGTCCACTTCGTCCTGCAGGACCCCCAGCGACTCGCGAACGCCCCGGAAGAGCGCCTCGCCCTTTTCGAGCGACGCGTGCTGGCGGACCTGGTCGAGGCCGCTGGCGGCGACGATCCGGATGGTCGGCTCGACGTAACTCGTGCGCCACTCTCCTGCCGCGCGGGACACGTCGCTGACCCGATCGCCGGTGGTCGGGAAGGCGTCGTCCAGGGCGGCGAACTCGCCCACGAGGCTGGCCTCGATCGTGCGAGCGGACTCGTACGGCGCGAGGTCCTCGGCGAACCCGCCGTGGAGCAGGTAGTCGCGGACCGCGCCGCTCTGCGCCTGCAGCGTGCTCTGGAGCGTCCGAGCGACCCTCTGGAGGCGCACCAGCTGGCTCGTCCGGGACTCGAGATCGCGCAGATCGCCGGTCGTCATGACGAGGGTGGCCGTGCCAGCGACGATGGCCATCGACAGGCCGGCGAAGACGACCACGAGGAGACGGGTCCGGATCTTGATGTCGCGCATCGAGGGCTCCGTGCGGGAACGCGGGGCGCTGGCCCCGACGTCACCCTAGGGCGGCCACCGGTGCCCGGCCATAGCCCGGTGGTGCCGTTGCGCACTGCGTCTCATGCAGTACTTCCTGGTCGTGTGGCGCTGCGCTACTGTGCCGTCCAGCCTCCATCGACGACGAGCACGCTGCCTGTGACGAGCCCCGCGCTCGGCGAAGCGAGATAGAGCACGGCGCCGGCCACGTCGGTGGTGGAGCCCACGCGCCCCACCGGGATGCGCTGCAGCACATCCGCGAGGAACTCGGGCTGGTCCAGCCGCTCGGCGGTGCCGGGGGTGCGGATGAAGGTCGGCGCGACGCAGTTGACGGTCACGCCGTACGGCCCCCACTCGAGCGCCAGCACCTTCGTCAGGCCGATCACTGCGGCCTTGCTGGAGGTGTAGGCGGCGTGGCGCCGGATGCCCACCAGGCCTGCCTGCGAGCTCATGTTCACGATGCGGCCGTAGCGCTGCCCGACCATCCGCCGCCCCGCCGACTGACAGGCGAAGAAGAGGCCGCGCACGTTGACCGCGAACAGCTCGTCCCACTCCGCCTCCGTGGCATCCAGCGCATCGTGGTTCGTGCCCAGCCCGGCGTTGTTGACGAGCACGTCCAGCCGGCCGAAACGCTCCACCGCAGCCGCCACGGCCCCCTCGATGGAGCCCCGGTCGCGCAGGTCCATCTCGACCGCGGCCGCCTCACCGCCCTCGGCGGCGATCTCCGCGCAGAGCCGCTCCAGCAGCCCGACCTGGCGCGCCGCGACCGCCACGCGTGCCCCGGCGTGGGCGAGGGCGAGGGCGAGGTCGTGGCCGACGCCCTGGCTGGCGCCGGTGACGAACGCGACCTGCCCGTCGAGTGAGAAGTCCGGATAGTCCACCGTCGCGCCCTCCGCCCGATCAGCGCCAGAGCGACCCGTAGGGGTGCTCGCCGACCAGCGGCCGCCCCTCCGCGAAGCGCCGGTGCGTGTAGGCGGAGATGTCCACGGTCGTGGCACGACCGTCGAGGATCAGCTCCGCGACGCAGGCCCCGACCGCCGGCGACGTCTTGAACCCGGTGCCCGAGAAGCCGCAGGCGAGGTAGAAGCCATCCGGGCCGGCGGCCTCGATGATCGCCCGCTGGTCGGGCGTGATCCCGTCCTGGCCGCCATGCGCGGTACGAAAGGTCCCCCCCGCCATCCACGGGACCCGGGCGCAGACCCGCGCCACCATCGCCTCCTGGATCTCGGCACCCAGCGCATCGAGCGGGCGGTCCGGCGAGCCACCGACGACGTTGCCGGCCTCCAGGCCGACCAGCATCAGCTCCCGTCCCTCCGGGCGGAAGTAGGACTGGTTCATGTCGTCGATGACGATGGGGAAGTCGGTCGTCCGGCCCACCGGCAGCCCGAAGTAGGCGGTGTCGTGGCGCCAGGCCTGGACCGGGATCTCCACGCCGACCGTGCGCGCCAGCTCGGCCGCCCAGGCGCCGGCCACGTCCACGACGATCGGCGCGCCGAAGTGCCCGCGCTCCGTATCGACTCCCGTCACGCGGTTGCCCTCGACGGTAACCGCAAGGACCCGGCACCCCTGCACCAGGCGAGCGCCCTGTGCCCGAGCCGCGGCGAAGAACCCGGCCGCGGTGCCGGTCGGGTCGGCGTAGCCCGACTCCGGCTCGTAGGCGGCGGCCACGATGTCGTCCGTGACCATGCCCGGCACGAGGCCGGCCACCTCGTCCGGCCCCACCACCCGGCTGCGCACGCCGATCCGCTGGTGCATGGCCACGTTCGCCCGCAGATGCTCCACGAGCGACTCCGTGACGAGCATCACGAAACCCGTCCGGACGAAGCCGCAGTCGCCGGAGCCCACGCGCTCCGCCCAGTCGCGGAAGTACGGGTACGAGGCCCAGGCCAGGCGCGACTCGCTCTCGAGGTCGTAGTGCATGCGCACGAAGCCCGACGATCGACCCGTCGCGCCGGCCGCCACGGTCCCCCGCTCGAGGAC
>JBGPMJ010000221.1:0-4426 GCA_041486935.1 Candidatus Limnocylindria bacterium
GTCGGCCTGCGGCCCCACGAACGAGCGCTGGTCGTAGCGGAACCGCCCGCCCCGCTCGTCGGTCAACGCCAGGTGCGAGGCCCAGCTGACCGGGAAGTCGCCGCGCTCGGCGCGGAAGACGACGAACTCGAAGCCGAAGCGGCGGCCGTCGGTGGTTCGCAGGTGTCCGGTGTAGTACCACCACTCGGTGAGGCGTTGGTGCGGCCCCTCATCGGCCGGGAGATCGATCGGCAGCGGGTCGGCCACGGCGACCGGTGGAGCGGGCGTCGAGGGCGGCGACAGTCGGGGCTCGGGGTCGACGCCCAGCACGCGCCCGCCCGGCGAGCAGGCCGCCAGCAGCAGCACGCCGGCCAGGGCGAGCGCGGCGACCTGGACGAGCGTCGCGCCCTCGACGATCGGCAGCCGCGAGGCGATGAAGCGCTCCAGGCCCTTGGGCATCCACCAGTTCCGGTCCCCCAGCAGGCGCATCGTGGCCGGCACCAGCAGCGCCCGCACGACGGTCGCGTCGAGCGCCACGGCGATGGCCATACCCACGCCGAGCGCCTTGATCAGCACGATGTCCGCGAAGGCGAACGAGCCGGCCACGAGCACGACGATGAGCGCCGCCGAGGTGACGATTCGCCCGCTCCGCTCGAGGCCCCGAGCGACCGCGAGCCGGTTCTTGCCGGTGCGGTCGTAGACCTCCTTCATGCGCGAGAGGAGGAAGACCTCGTAGTCCATGGACAGCCCGAAGAGGACGCAGAAGAGGATGACCGGCTGGGTCGTCTCGACGAAGCCGAGCGGCCCGAAGTCCAGGACGCGCGAGAGGTTGCCGTCCTGGAAGATCCAGACCAGCGCCCCGAAGCTGGCCAGGATGGAGAGGCTGTTCATCACCAGCGCCTTGAGCGGCAGGACCACCGAGCGCAGCAGCACGAACAGCACGAGATACGTCGTGACGAGGATGAACAGCCCTGTGCGCGGGAAGTCCTGGCCGATGCGGTCCACGACATCCTTCACCTCCGCCGCCCCGCCACCCACGAGCACCCGCAGCCCCGCCGGCGGAGCCAGCTCCGACGCCGGATCGCGCAGGGCCTCGACGAGCGCCCGTCCTTCGTTCGCGTTCGGGCCGTAGGGGGTCGTCAGCGCCACCGTGGTCAGGTCACCCCGCGTGCTCGAGGCCACGGCCAGGGCCACGAAGCGGTCCGCGATACCGCCCGGTGACGCCAGCAGCAGCTGGTACTGGGTCTTCGTCAGGCGCGGGTCGACGTTGACGATGGAGTCCACGCGCGTGACCCGCGGGTCCGCGGCCAGGCGGCGCGTCCAGTCGTAGAGCAACGCCACGTTCGTTGGATCGGTTACCGGCCCGTTCGTGCGTACGGCCAGGATGAGCGGCGCGAACTCGCCCTCGCCGAACTCGCCGGCGAGGATGTCGTAGGCCTGGCGAGAGGGCACGTCGGGCGGCAGGATCGTCGCGTCGGGGGCGTTGAAGCGCACGTGCAGGAACGGCGCGCCGAGCAGGAGCAGGAAGGCGAGCGTGGGCACGAAGACGCGCCAGGGGTGGTCCATGACCCGGTTCGCCAGCCGTTCCCAGTAGCCACTGCGGGGAGCCGCCGGGTCCGCCGCAGCGGCACCCCGTCGTCGGCGCACGCTCAGCGCCTCGAGCCGCGGCCCCACGAACGAGAGGCCCGCCGGCAGCAGCGTCAGCGCGGCGAGCACGGCCAAGCCGACGACGATGGCCCCGGCGATGCCGACCGAGCGCAGGATCATGAACTCGAAGAGCACCAGGCCGATCAGGCCGAGGAGCACCGTCAACCCGCTGAAGAAGACCGCCCGGCCCGCGCTGCCGACGGTGGCCACGACCGCCGCGTCCACGACCGTCCGGTCGGTCGAGCCGTCGGGTCGCCGGCCGCCCCCGGCCCGCGCCAGCTCCTCCCGGAAGCGGCTGGTCATCAGCAGCGAGTAGTCCACGCCCAGGCCGAGGCCCAGGAGCGTGGCCAGGTTGAGCACGAAGATGCTCATCGGCGTGACCGAGGCGAGCAGGGAGATGAGCGCCAGCGCGACGACGACCGCCGAGCCGCCCACCACGAGGGGCACGGCCGCGGCCACCACCGAGCCGAAGACGAGCAAGAGCGCCAGTGCCGCCAGGGGCAGAGAGATGAGCTCGGCGCGGCGCAGGTCGCTCTCGGACACGGCCTGGATGTCGCCGTAGAAGGCGGGCCCGCCGGCGAGGAGTGCCTCGATGCCTGGCACATGCCGCAGCGCGGCCTGGACCGGGGCCAGCGCCTCGGGGGAATCGTCGGGTGCCAGGTCCAGCGTGACGATCTCGTAGACCGTGCGCCGGTCGGGGCTGACCTGGCGCGGCGACAGCAGGTGAGTCTGGATGCTCGTCACGTGATCGGCCCGTGGGACGTCGGCCATCGCCGCCGCCACGTCGGCCTCGAAGGCCGGGTCTCCGGCGCGCGCAATGGTCTCGCTGCGGATGACCACGGCCAGCGACGAGGGCGGCAGGCCGATCTCGCGCACCAGCGTGTCGCGGGCGCGGGCCGCCTCGAGATCGTCCAGCGTGAAGCCGCCGGCGCGCAGCGCGGACCCGGCGCGCGGCGCGAGCGGAAGGGCAACCAGGAGCAGCGCGCCCCACGTGACGAGGACGGCCAGTCGGTGGCGGACGGCGAAGGCGCCGAGGCGAAGGAACGGCGACACGGGCGGGCTGCCCTCCGGGCGGGCTGGACGACCGCGCGGTCGGTCGGCTAGAAGGTGGTGCGGACGGCGACCGTGGGCTCGGCGACGGCCGCGGCCGGCTCACCGGCCTCGAGGACCTCAACGTCGCAGGTCACCTCGGCCACCCCCTCGATCGTGCCGATCACGGCGCAGTACTTGCGCTTGCTGAGCTGGACCGCCTTGCGCACCTTGTCCGCGTTGAGGTGATGTCCGCTCACCCGGTAGTGCAGCTCCACGTGCGTGAAGGCGAAGGGCGGCGTGTCCATCTGCCGGCCGTGCACCACGACGTCGATCCCGGTCACCCGCTGGCGCTGCTTGTGCATGATCTCCACGACGTCCCAGGCGGAGCAGCTGCCGGCGCCGGCAAGGAGCAGCTCGGACGCACTGAAGCCGGTCGGGCCGCCATTCGCGTGCGGCGCGTTGATGTGGATGAGTTGGCCCGCGTGGCCGCCACGTGCCTCGAAGCGTTCGCGCTCCGGTTGCCAGGCCACCGTGACGGTCTTCATGTGGCCATCATGCCCCACGTCGGCCGGGGATGCCGCCGCGAGCTACTCGGTGATGACCGACCAGATGAAACCGAGGAAGATGAAGGCGCCGGCGAACATGCCGACCAGCGCCAGGCCGCCGAGCGCTTCCGCCGGTGCGCCGCTCGGCTCCCGCGGCAGGATGCTCAACGCGAACATGAAGCCGGTCCAGAGCAGGACGAGCAGGCCGAACGCATAGCGCCCGTTGGGGCCGGCCACGGAGCGCACCCAGCGCGTGGCGCGGCTCTCCGCCACGAGCGCCGCGCGGTAGGCGATGAGCACGATCACCGTGGAGATGACGATGGCGCCGAGGAGCCCCTGGAGCGCCACGCCGATGAGTGCGACGGGGACGCTGACCGCGAACGACTGCACGAGCGAGGCGACCGCGACGGTCATGAAACCGAGCAGGACGAGCGCGCCGATGAACTTCATCGCGGCGCAGTCTAGCAAACGCGCCGGACCGCGACGGCGTCACACGGCAGTGGCGGGTGACCCGTGCGGTATGATGTTCCTCCATCCAGTCTGCATACTCTTTATGCAGGCGGTCGCCGAGGTCCCAGCGTGAGCGAGCCTTTCATGAATCGGCGCGACCCGGCCCAGGCGCTCGGCGCGGACGGGAAGCGGGCGCGCAGCCGCCGCGCTCCGCGTTGGGCGGACGTCCCCGATGAGAAGTGGGACGACTGGCGCTGGCAGCTCTCGAACCGGGTCAACGACCTCGAGGACTTCGAGCAGATCCTGGAGCTGACCGACGAGGAGCGCGAGGGCCTCTCGGCGCCGGACAAGTTCCGCGTGGACATCACGCCGTACTTCCTGAGCCTGATCGACCCGAAGGACCCCAACGACCCGCTCCGCCGCCAGGTCATCCCCCTTGGGCGCGAGCGCCAGGCCTTCACCGGGATGATGGAGGACTCGCTGGCCGAGGACCGTCACTCCCC
Organism: Candidatus Limnocylindria bacterium; assembly: GCA_041486935.1. Classification (GTDB taxonomy): domain Bacteria; phylum Chloroflexota; class Limnocylindria; order Limnocylindrales; family CSP1-4; genus CSP1-4. The sequence continues at coordinate 4,157 of JBGPMJ010000221.1, forward strand.
GGTGCCCGGCCTCGTGCACCGCTACCCGGACCGCGTGCTGATGCTGGTGACCACGCAATGCGCCAGCTATTGCCGCTACTGCACGCGGTCGCGCCTCGTGGGCGACCCGGCGCAGAACTTCAACCGCAAGGAGCACGAGGCGCAGCTGGAGTACCTGCGCCGCACGCCCCAGGTGCGCGACGTGCTCATCTCCGGCGGCGACGGCCTGACCCTCGCCCCCAAGCTCTTCGAGTCGATCCTGCGCGGGCTCCGGGAGATCCCCCACATCGA
>JBGPMJ010000222.1:0-4412 GCA_041486935.1 Candidatus Limnocylindria bacterium
GCCCGTGGACGGCGCGAAGTACCAGCGTGTGAGCCGCCAGGTGATGGCCATCCTGCGTCGCTTCACGCCGCGCGTGGAGCCCGTCTCCATCGACGAGGCCTTCCTCGACGTGGCCGGCTCGGAGGCGCTCTTCGGGGACGGCGAGGCCATCGCCCGCGCCATCAAGGACGCCATCCGCTCCGAGCTGGAGCTGACGGCCTCGGTGGGCGTGGCCGGGACGAAGCTCGTGGCCAAGATCGCCTCGGACCTGCGCAAGCCCGACGGCCTGGTGGTCGTACCGCCAGGCGAGGAAGCGGCCTTCCTGGCACCCCTGCCCATGGCGCGGCTGTGGGGCGTCGGGCCGCAGACCCGCCTGGTGCTGGCCGACTACGAGGTGCGCACTATCGGCGACCTGGCCGCCCTTCCGGCCGACGTCCTCGTGCGCCGCCTGGGACAACACGGCGCCGAGCTTGCGGCCCGGGCGCGGGGCATCGACCCCTCGCCGGTCTCCGACGGCGCCGACCCAAAGTCGGTCAGCCACGAGCACACCTTCACCGTCGACACGCACGACCCCGACGAGATCGAGCGCACCCTGCTGGCACTGGCCGAGGGAGTGGGCGGCCGGCTGCGCGCGTCGGGCCTGCGGGCGGCGACGATCTCGGTCAAGGTGCGCGACGAGCACTTCGAGACGCGCACCCGCCAGCGCACTCTCGAGGAGCCGACCGACCAGACCGAGACGATCTGGCGCGCCGCCCTCGAGCTGGCCCGGCCCGAGGTCCGCGGACGGACGATCCGCCTGCTCGGGGTGGGCGCCTCGCACTTCGGCGAGCGCCAGCAGCTGGGCCTCTTCGAGACGGGCGATGAGCGGCGGCGGCGGGTCACGGAGGCGGCCGATGAGATCCGCCGGCGATTCGGGTCACGCGCCATCACGCGCGCGCGACTCCTCGGCAGCCGCGTGGCCGAGCCCTTCGAGCGCGATCCCATGACCGCGCCCGACGCCCGTCGCGTGGGCCGGGCGCGCCCGGATCCTGGCGCCGACGGATCCGCTTGACATCGTACATCCGTTCGATTTAGGATGCGCCCCATACCGAACAGACGTTCTCCACGCTACGCCCCCGGAAAGGAGCCATGGCCGATATGGCGATGGTGCGCATCAGCCCACTGGAAGTCCACGTCCGCACCGACTGGTTCGACGGCCGACCGCGGAGCATCCGCATCGCCCGGGCGACCGTCCCGGTCGGGGCCGTCGAGGCCGTCCGCGAGGAGTCGGCAGCCTACCCGGCCGCGACAGGGCCGCGGACCTTGTTCCGTGTCCTCACGCCCGCCGCACGCTACGCCCTCACCTACGAGCATGGGCGTCGGCGCTGGTTCGTCGAGGCGCTGGACCCTGACGTCCGCGCTCGGCCCGCGGCGGCCTGATCGTCCACAGGCCGTCCACAGCCGCCGGTCTGCATCGTCCGCCTTGGGGATACATCTCGTGGACAGGTCTCTATCGGCGGGGCGGCACCCGGCGGCACTATTGAGGCGTCCCTGAGCCCGCCCTGGAGTCGCCGTGTCCCTCGATCGCCTTCCGCCGCAGTCCATCGAGGCCGAGCAATCCGTCCTCGGCGCCCTGCTCATCGACAAGGACGCCGTCATCGAGGTCGCCGAGTTCCTGCGCGCGGACGACTTCTACCGGGGCCACCACGGCACGATCTACACCGCGGTCCTCGACCTCTACGAGCGGCGCGAGCCGGTGGACCTCGTCACGGTGTCGGAGGTCCTGGAGCGGAACGGCCACCTCGACGCGGTGGGCGGTTCGGCCTACCTGACCAGCCTCATCAACCTCACGCCGACGGCCGTCAACGCCGTTCACTACGGACGGATCGTCGAGCGCAAGGCCGTGCTGCGCAACCTCATCGCCGCCGCCGGGCGCATCGCCGGCATCGGCTACGAGGAGACCGCGGACGTCTCGGCGGCCGTGGACCGCGCCGAGCAGGAGCTGTTCGCGGTCAGCCAGAAGCGCATCGAGGCCGGCTTCAGCCCGCTCAAGGCCCTGCTCCACTCCGCCTATGACCGGCTGGACTACCTGCACCAGCACAAGGGCGAGATCAGCGGCGTCAAGACCGGCTTCAAGGATCTGGACACGCTCACGACCGGCCTCCAGAGATCGGACCTCATCGTCCTCGCGGCGCGACCCTCGATCGGCAAGACGAGCCTGGCGCTCAACATCGCCGAGCACGCTGCCGTCCGCGAGGGCAAGACGGTGGGCATCTTCTCGCTCGAGATGAGCAAAGAGCAGCTGGTCCTGCGCCTGCTCAGCTCGGTGGCCAACATCGACTCGCAGCGGCTGCGCACCGGTTTCCTCGAGGAGATGGACTTCACGCGCCTCGCGCCGGCCATGAACAACCTGGCCGAGGCGCCCATCTACATCGACGACACCCCGAACATCAGCACGATGGAGCTGCGCACGAAGGCCCGGCGCCTGCAGGCGGAGGCCGGCCTGGACATGCTGGTGGTGGACTATCTCCAGCTCATGCAGTCGACCATCCAGTCGCGCGACGCCAACCGCGTGCAAGAGGTCTCGGAGATCACGCGCGGCCTGAAGAGCCTCGCCCGGGAGCTGCAGGTGCCGGTCGTGGCGCTCTCGCAGCTCTCGCGCCAGGCGGAGATGCGCGAGTCGAAGGAGCCGCGCCTCTCGGACCTGCGCGAGTCGGGCTCGATCGAGCAGGACGCCGACCTGGTCATATTCCTGTGGCGCGAGAAGGAGCGCGGGACGGAGGAGGCCGACGCCGACGGCGAGGTCGTCAAGCTCAGGCTGGCCAAGCACCGCAACGGGCCCACGGGCGAGCTGGCTCTCTGGTTCAAGAAGCGCCAGACCCGCTTCGTCAGCTACGCGGACTCGGAGCGCTACGCGGAGGAATACGCCTAGCTCTGCTCGTCGGGCAGCAGCGGCCGCAGCGCGATCGTGTACGGCGCGCGGTCCGGCCCGAAGACGCCGACCGCAAAGAGGCCGCCCTGCGGCGCGTCGGAGAGCATCTTCGCCTGGTCGGGGGTCAGGACGGCGATGCGGACACCGAACTCGCCCTGGGCCACGAAGTCGTCCAACGTCAGGTCTGTCCACGGCCAGTCGAGGCCCTCGCCGATCGGGGCACCCTCGTTGAGGATGGCCCGATACGCGGTCGGCTCGTAGATGCCGGCATCGGTGGCGTTGCCGCGCGCGACCTGGGTCCGGAAGTCGGCCAGCAGCTCGTAGAGGCGTGCCATCTTCGCCAGCTGGGGCACGTCCGGGTCGGTCGGGTCGTCGGCCATGCCCAGGGCCTGGACGCTGACCGTCTTCGTCACCGCGTCCGTGACGATGGTGAAGACGGTGCCCGGCGCGTCCATGACGTGGTTGTTGAGGTACTGCGCACGCGCCGCCTCCAGGCCGCCTGCGCCGAGCGCGAAGGCGAGTAGCGCATCGACCTGTTCCGCGTTCATCTTCGCCACCCCGAGCGGGGGCGGGCCGGCCGCCAGCTCGGCGTTCGGATCCGCGGGCAGCTCGTAGATGGCCGTGCCGTCGCCGTAGAGGCTGAACTGCGGCGTCCGAGTGACGAGGAAGCTGGGGGCCACGAACCCGCCGACCTGCTCGACCCGCAGGATCAGGGTGTGCGGGTCGGTCGAATGGCCGATGGCCTGTGAGGCTGCCGGCGTCGCGCTCGGGCCGGGGCTGGGTGAGCCGCTCGGACCCGGGGTCCCGCTTCCCCCGGAGGTGCACCCGGCCAGGGCGATCACCAGGAGGAAGGGCAGGGCGAGACGTGGAGTGCGGGCGGAGCCGCGAGGTCGGGTCAGCATGGAGCGCAGGACGGCAGGCCGCGCAGTTTGGTTCCCGTCACGCTCGAGATACTTCGACATCCGGCGAATAGTGCCACCGAGGGGCGCGAATCGTATTGCACGGCACTTCGCGGCACGGTATGGTCGCCCGGTCCAACACGGCCCGGGCGGCAGGGAGGGGCCGCGCCACCTTGAGGGAGCGGGAGCAGGGGTGTACACGGATCGGACGCTGGCCTGCCGCGATTGCGGCGACGCCTTCGTGTTCTCGGCCGGGGAGCAGGCCTTCTTCGCCAGCAAGGGGCTCGTCAACGACCCGCAGCGCTGTAGCAGCTGCCGGGCCACAGCGAAGCAGGCTCGCATCAGTGGCGGCGGCTCGCGCGAGTACCATGCGGCCATCTGCGCCCGGTGCAGCGGCCAGGCCATGGTGCCCTTCGCGCCTCGCAACGATCGGCCCGTCTACTGCAGCACCTGTTTCGACGTCGTGCGCATGGGAGCAGCCGGCGCCAGCGTCTGAAGCGAAGCTCCCCGGGGAGGCTCGCGCCATGGGCGTCATCATCATCCGCGAGATGGTCGGCACGAGCCCGCGCTCGTGGAGCGATGCGGCCCGTCAGGCCGTGGCCACCGCCGCGAAGACCGTCCGC
>JBGPMJ010000223.1:0-4350 GCA_041486935.1 Candidatus Limnocylindria bacterium
CCGAGCACGAGCATGTAGGGCACCTTCTGCTCCTGCGCGAGGCGGATCTTGTTCTGCATGCGATTCGAGCTGTCGTCCACCTCCACCCGCAGGCCGCGCGCGCGGAGGACCCCGGCCAGCTCGCCGGCCGCATCGAGATGCCGGTCGGCGATGGGCACGACGACCGCCTGGACCGGCGCGCACCAGAAGGGGAACGCACCCGCGAAGTGCTCGGTGAGGATCCCGATGAACCGCTCCAGCGAGCCGTAGATGGCGCGGTGGATGGCCACCGGCCGCTGCGGCCGCCCCTCCTCGTCGATGTACTCGAGGTCGAAGCGCTCGGGCAGCATGATCAGGTCCACCTGGATCGTCGCCGTCTGCCACTCCCGGCCCAACGCGTCGTCGATGTAGATGTCGATCTTCGGGGCGTAGAAGGTGCCGTCCTTGGGTTTTACCGCGTAGTTCGCCCCGGAGCGGTCGAGCGCTTCGCGGATGAGTCCCTCCGCCTTCTCCCACAGTGCCGGGTCGCCGAGTGCCTTGTCTGGCTTCGTGGCGAAGGAGAAGCGCGGCTGGAGCCCGAACCACGAGTACGACTCGGCCACCTCGTCCAGCATGGCCTCGATCTCGTCGGCGAGCTGGTCGGGGCGGACGTAGACGTGCGCATCGTCCTGGATGAAGTGGCGCACCCGGGTGAGCCCGGAGAGCGTGCCCGAGCGCTCGTTGCGGTGGAGCCGGCCGTACTCGCTGAGGCGCAGCGGCAGGTCCCGGTAGGAGCGCACGCGGCTGCGGTAGATGAAGGTGCTCTCGGGGCAGTTCATCGGCTTGAGGCTGAACGTCTGGCCCTCCGACTCGATGAGGAACATGCTGTCGCGGTAGAGGTCCCAGTGCCCCGACTGCCGCCAGAGCTTCTCGTGCACGATGATGGGCGTACTGATCTCCTGGTAGCCACGTCGCTCCTGGAGGTCGCGCATGGCGCCTTCCAGGGTCCGCCACAGGCGCTGTCCCTTGGGGTGCCAGAAGGCCGAGCCCGGGCTCACGTCGTGGAAGCTGTAGAGGTCCAGCTGCACGCCGAGCCGGCGGTGGTCGCGCTTCTTCGCCTCCTCGCGCCGCCACAGGTAGCGCTCCAGGTCCTCCTGGGTCGCCCACACCGTGCCGTAGATGCGCTGGAGCATCGGCCGCTTCTCGTCGCCGCGCCAGTAGGCGCCGGCCACCGACAGCAGCCGGAAGGGGCCGATGCGCCCCGTGGAAGCCACGTGCGGGCCTCGGCAGAGGTCGATGAACGAGCCGTGCTCGTAGGTCGTCACCGGTGGCATCGGCCGGCCGGCCGCCCGGGCGGCGACGCCCAGGTCGTCGAGGATCTCCACCTTATAGGGCTGGACGCGCTCGACGAAGAAGGCCCTCCCCTCCTCCGGCGGCAGCTCGTGCTGCACGAATGCATGGTCGGCCGCGACCGACGCCGCCATGCGCGCCTCGATGGCGGCGAGGTCATCCGGCGTCAAGGCCCGCGGCAGCTCGAAGTCGTAGTAGAAGCCATCGGCGATGGCCGGACCGATGCCCAGCTTCGTGCCCTGGAAGAGGTCCATGACCGCCTCGGCCATGACGTGCGCGGCGGAGTGCCGCATCGGGTCGAGCGGGTCACCCGCGCTCGCGTCGAGCAGCTCCTCGACCGACCCTCGCTCGGGCGCGACGAGGACCTCCTCGTCCGGCGGGACCGCGCCCTGTGTCTCTGCCATCGTCCGTCCTCCCGGGATCGAAACAGCCTCTCGTCCATCGACAGGACGAGAGGCTGCGCCTCCCGCGGTCCCACCCGCCTTCGCCGCCGGACGCCCCAGCGACGCTCTCGTGGCCGCGCTAACGGGCGGCGCCCGGGCCGGTTCACCGGCCGCTCGCGGGTGGTGGCGACGTCCTGCCGCTCCGTCGGGGCTTCCAGCCTCGGCCCCGGCTCTCTGGTGGATCGGCTCGCTGCTGATCGTCGCGTCCCGCTCGACGCGTTCGTATGGTGGGCGACACTGGACTCGAACCAGTGACCTCTTGCATGTCAAGCAAGTGCTCTAACCAGCTGAGCTAGCCGCCCATGTTTCACGCTCGATTTGACCCGATAACTGCTCTGGCGCTTGACCTACGCCGCATTACAGCCTATGCTCTCAGCCTCATAACCGAGTGCATGGAGGGTCGCCCCGATGACCGGGACTGTAGCAGAGGCGCCGGCGCTCGTCACACCGGGCGACCTGGGCGACGAGCTGGCCTCGTTCGTCCGGGCGATGCGCGCGAACAACGTCTCCCCGAACACGATCACGGCCTACGGCGGGGCGGTGCGCCAGTTCGGGCGATGGCTTCTCGAGCACGACTACCCGACGACGGTCGCCACCATCGAGCCGCGCCACGTCGAGGAGTGGATCGGCTCGATCCTCGAGACGTCGAAGCCGGCCACGGCGCACAACCGGTTCCGTGGCGCGCAGCGCTTCTTCAACTGGTACGGCACCGTCGTCGACGATTTCCTGTCGCCGATGCGGAAGCTCCGCCCGCCGCGCCTCCCCCGGCTCATGCCGCGCGTCCTGACGTTCGACGAGCTGCGGGCGATCCTCGGCACCTGTCAGGGGAAGACGTTCGAGGATCGCCGCGACGATGCCCTCATTCGGATCCTCTTCGACACGGGCGCCCGGCGCCACGAGATCGCCGCGCTACGCTACTCCCTCGCCGACCCCGATGCCCGCGACGTGGACGTGCGCCGGGCGACGGTGAAGGTTCTCGGCAAGGGCGGCAAGGACAACCTCATCGCGGTTGGGGACCGGACCCTCTCGGCGCTCGACGACTACCTCCGCGTCCGGCGGAAGCACGCCCACGCCGACCTACCCTGGCTCTGGCTCGGCGCACGCGGCCGGATGACGGATTCGGGCATCGCCCAGGTTCTGCGGTCGCGTGGGCTGCGGGTCGGCCTGGTGAACCTTCACGCCCACGACTTCCGCCACGCCGCGACGCACCACGAGCTCGCCGCGGGCATGAATGAAGCCGACGTCATGTCCAAGCGCGGCTGGGACTCCCCGGCCATGCTCCGGCGCTACGCCTCGTCGACCGCCACCGAGCGGGCGATCGCCGCCAGCCGCAAGCTCGGCCTGGGAGACAAGCTGTGAGCGGCGACGACTGGGAAGGCTGGACGCCGGAGCACTTCGCCTACGTCGGCCATGACCAGATTTGGACCACAAACCCCCAAGTCGCACAGGTATTGCGTCAGCATCAGGACTGGAACGCGGCGTTGAGGGAGCTGGTCGAGCAGGGGGCGACGGATGAGGAGATCCGCCGCGGTGACTGGATGGCGGCGTTCGGCTTCCCGATGCGGCGCCGCCTCGAGGCGATTCTGGCCGAGCTCCGCGGATCGACAGGCCGAGAGCCGGGAAGGGTCGACCAGCCGACCCGGTACGCGCTGCAGATGATCCCGAGGGTCGAGGAGGCGTATCGCACGCTGTGGCGCGACACTCACCGCGCCCCCTCGATGACGCGCACCGCCGAACACGCAGGAATCGACCGTGAGACGATCCCCGAGTGGGTGAAGCGCGGCTGGCTACCCTGGCCACCGCCGAAGGTAAAGCCCCCCGCGGGTCGATAAAGCCGCAACTGCGGCCCGCCGATTCCCGCAGCTATGCGGCGTAGCCTCGCCTGGTGGCGATCGAGCGAGCGAAGAACCCCGAACGTGTGAGACTCGGGCGCCTGGGCGCCCTGACCGTCCACGCCCGGGGCCGAACCAACACCGCGCCGGCCCGGGCCGCCTGGGAGGCGAAGCTCGCCGCTGGGGTTGACCCTGACGGCTCCCTGACGCCAGCGGAGCTGGATCGGCGCATGGGATATGCCCTCCGCGCCCGCATGACGCGCCTGGCGATGGCCAGGTGGGCGACGAGAAAGGCCGCCCCGGACGTTCAGCGTCCCGGGACGGCCATGGAGGCTCGCCGTGACCGCGGCGAACGACCGACCGCAGCGTAACACCGCCGTCGATGGCTGGTCGCACATCTCCGACGTCCTGTTCCACCTCAGCCTCGACCTTCGAACGAGCCGCGACGATCAGGCCGACCCGATGAACGTAGTGGCCGCCTGGTTGTGGCACGAGATCCGCGATCGCCAGCTGCGGCGGCTCGCAGCCCGAGCTGCCGTCGAGCGGGCCCTGGCGACCGAGCCGCCGCAGCTCGACTTCCGGCCATGAGCGCCCTGCCCGCCGACGTCGCCGAGATCGTGGGCTGGCCTGGCACGATGGCCGGAGGTGTCACCGTCGAGCGGCGGGGCCCGTCCTACCGCGTCACGGTGCGCCCGGTCGGCCTGGTCCTGACATTCCGCGACGTGCGGACCGACCGCGAGCTGTCGGCGGACCTCAGCGTGGCGATC
>JBGPMJ010000224.1:0-4330 GCA_041486935.1 Candidatus Limnocylindria bacterium
CGAGCGGCTGCGCGGTGCGACCGGGGAAGGCGTAGTCGAGCTTGTCGGCCCAGCCGGCGTAGTACCAGAAGTGCGCCGCGACGAGTGGGATGTCGACGTCGCGCGACTCCTTGATGGGCTTGCCGGTGTCGAGCGTCTCGAGCACGGCGAACTCGCGGCTGCGCTCCTGGAGGATGCGCGCGATGCGGAAGAGGTACTTGGCCCGCTCGCGGCCGGGCAGCTCGCCCCACGAGCGGCGGAAGGCGCGCCGGGCGACGCCCACGGCGTAGTCGACGTCCTCGACGCCGGCGCGTGCCACCTCGGCCAGCGGCTCCTCGGTGGCCGGGTCGAGGGTCGTGAACCACTGGCCGCTGCGCGGCGCGACCTCCTTGCCGCCGATGAAGAGTCCGTAGCGCGACTGGAGCTTGACGATCTCGCGGGACTCGGGCGCCGGGGCGTATTCCCAGGGGATGGCCTGGCCGTCGCCAAACCCCCAGCTCGAGGGGTTGGCCGTGCCGCGGCCCACGGCGTCGGATGCTGGTCGTTTAGTTACCGTACGGTCACGCGACGTGGTCATCGGTCAATCCAACGTGAAGTAGTCGACGCCCGAATACCGGCCGTCGCGTTCCTTGCGGATCTGCATGAGCACGTCGTTGAGCAGGCTGCTGGCGCCGAAGCGGAAGCGGTCCGGGTTCATCCAGCGGGGACCGAGCGTCTCGTACAGGACGACGAGGTAGGCGATGGCCTCCCTGGACGTGCGGATGCCGCCGGCCGGCTTCATGCCCACGGCCCGCCCGGTGCGTCGCTCGAAGTCACGGATCGCCTCGAGCATCACCAGCGTCACGGGCAGCGTCGCGGCCGGCGTCACCTTGCCGGTCGAGGTCTTGATGAAGTCGGCGCCGGCGGCCATGGCCAGGATGCTCGCCCGGCGCACGTTGTCGTAGGTGCCCAGCTCGCCGGTCTCGAGGATGACCTTGAGGTGGGTCGGTCCACAGGCCGCCTTCACGGCCACGATCTCGTCGAAGACCGTGGCGTAGTCGCCGGAGAGGAACGCGCCGCGGTCGATGACCATGTCGACCTCGTCCGCCCCGGCCTCGATCGCCCGGGACGTCTCCGCGAGCTTGATCTCGAGGAACGTCTGGCCGCTCGGGAAGCCGGTGGCGACGCTGGCCACTCGGACGCCCGAGCCGGCGAGGGCCGCTTTCGCATCCGCGACGAGCGCGGGATAGACGCACACGGCGGCGACCGAGGGGATCGACGGGTCGCTCGGATCCGGGCGCTTCGCCTTCTGGCACAGGGCGTGGATCTTGCCCGGGGTGTCCTTCCCCTCGAGCGTGGTGAGGTCGATCATCCGAATGGCGAGGTCGAGCGCCCAGAGCTTCGACTCGCGCTTGATGGAGCGCTTCGCCAAGCCCGCCGCACGTTCCTCGACACCGACCTGGTCGACGTTGCCGATCCGCCCGAGGAGCCCGCCCAGCCCCGCGGCGCGGCCGTCCCAGGCGCGCACGAGCCCGTGCGCCTCGGACTCTGCGCGCTCGCGCGCGATGCGGTCGACGGTCGTGCTCACCGATGGGATCGTACACCGTCCGCACAACGACCGCCCTGGGCTTGACGTACCGTGGTCGTCATGTGACCATGAGGTCACTATGACAACGACCGACGATGCCCGACTCGACGCCATCTGCCGCGCCCTGGCCGACCCCACACGCCGTGCGATCCTCGGCCAGCTGGGTACGGCCCCGGGCGCGACGACCGCCGAGCTGACTGCCGTGGCCCCGACGATCAGCCGCTTCGCGGTGATGAAGCACCTCGACGTGCTGCGCCGTGCCGGCCTGGTGCGCTCCATGAACGAGGGTCGGCGACGACGCCACTACCGTGAAGCGGCCGCCCTGGAGCCCCTGCGGGCGTGGCTCGAAGACGTCGACCGCGCCGCTACGTCATGACCGGCGGGCATGCCGGCGGACGAACCCGTACGTGGCTGCCCGACGATGACCGCTCATCGCGAGGCACGCGCGCTCGGATCCCCGCTCCCGCATGACCCCCCGGCATGCGATCAGGCGCGCCGCCTCGGCACGGGCGGCAGGCGCCGCTTGCCCTCGACGAGGAAGTGGCGGAACCAGCCGCGGATGATGGCCAGGTTGTCCACGCGGCGGAAGGGCGTGCCGGAACGGGTCAGCTCGTGCGTTTCGTCGGGCACGCGCATCAGGCGCACGGGGCGCTTCAGCGAGCGCAGCACCGTGAAGAGCTGCTCGGCCTGGCCGATCGGCGTGCGCAGGTCGCGCTCCGAGTGCTGGATGAGGAGCGGCGTCCGGATGCTCGGGGCATACGTGAGCGGCGATTCGCGGTAGTAGAGGCCCGGGTCCTCCCAGGGGTTCTTGCCGTACTCGAGGTGGCCGAACTGCGGCCCGGCGATGTCGCCGGTCTCCATCTGCGAGGTCATGTCGTTGACCGAGCGGCAGGTCACCGCCGCGCGGAAGCGGTCGCTGTGGCCGACGATCCAGCTGGTCAGGTAGCCGCCGTAGGAACCGCCCGTCACGCCCAGGCGGTCGCGGTCGGCAAGCCCGTCGGCGATGAGGGAGTCCACCCCGCCCATGACGTCGGCCATGGGGCCCGTGCCCCAGTCGCCGAAGTTCGCGGCACAGAAGTCCTGCCCGTAGCCCTGTGAGCCGCGCGGGTTGCAGGCGTAGACGCTCATGCCCTCGCCGACGAGGCACTGCCACTCCCAGATGAGCGACCACCCGTAGAGCGTGGCCGGGCCGCCGTGGATCTCCACGACGAGCGGCGAGGGCCGCCCGGTCGCGGCACCGGGGGCGGGGATGAACCAGCCCTGGATGTGGCGACCCGCGACCTCGTGCCAGCGGGACTGCGGCTCGACCAGCTCGATCTCCTGCCACGCCTCGCCCATCAGGTCGGTGAGGCGGCGGAACTCGACGGTGGCCCCCTTCAGTAGCGGCCCGGGCGGAACGTCGCCGACGTAAACGTCCGGCGGGGTCGTTCCGGTGGTGCGCGCTGCGGCGACACGAAGCGAACGGTCGCCGAGCGTGGCCTGATCGGCGCCGTAGAGGAAGTGGCGATCCTCGGTGAGACGCTCGATGCGCCGGGAGGCGGCTTCGACCCGCCACAGCTCGTAGCTGCCCTCGATCGGTGCCGCGAAGGTGATCCAGCGGCCGTCGCCGCTCCAGTGGACCGGGCTGCCGCCGGCGCCGAGCAGGTCGGAGTTCATGCCCGCGTCGGCGAAGAGGTCCGCGGCGGCGGTGAGGTTCTCGCCCTCGTCGCTGGCGGCCGGCCGGAAGCGCCAGACGTCGCCACGTGAGCCCGCCTTGGCCGGGAAGCGGTGGCCGATGGCGGCGATCCAGGCGCCGTCCGGGCTCCAGGCCGGCGATTCGAAGTACTGCTCGCCGCGGCCGCCGGTGATGCGCACCACCCGCCCCCCCTCGGCCGGGATGGCGTAGAGGTCCTGCTGCCAGGTCAGGTCCGCGTCCCGATGGCGGGACGAGACGAAGACGATCGTCGTCCCGTCCGGGCTCCAGCGGGGCTGCCCGTCCGAGGCGGCCCCTCTCGTGAGGCGGACGGCCTCGCCGGTCGCCGCGTCGACGCGCCAGAGGCGGCCCGGGCGGTCGTACGTGAAGCCGGTCGCGTTGTCCATGTACATGAGCCGATCGATCTGGCGGATGTCGCTCTCGGGCGGCGCATCGGGGGCGCGTTCGGGCTTCAGCGCCAAGCTCGTGGCCGCGCTGACGACGCACAGGCGCGCGCCGTCGGGGCTCCAGGCCAGGTCGCTGACGTCACGCGGTAGGCGGGTCAGCTGGCGTGCCTCGCCGCCATCCATCGGCAGCAGCCAGACCTGGGCGGCCCCCTCCTTCGGCGCCTCTGCCCGGCCCGGCTTCTCGCCCGCGCCGCCGGCCTGCAGGACGCCGGCGCGGTCGCTGATGAAGGCCAGCGCGCGACCGTCCGGGCTCCAGCGCGGCGCGGCGTCGCTCTTCCGCCCCAAGGTCAGCTGGCGGGCCGGCGTCGAGCCGTCGGACGGCACGAACCAGAGGGAGTGGCGGTAGCCGTCGCGAGCGGGCGCGATCGAACGCACCGTGAAGACGACGGTCGAGCCGTCGGGCGAGATGCGGACCTGGGTCGGGACGCGCAGGTCGAAGAGGTCTTCCGGGCGCGGGGCGCGCGACATGCAGAGGCTCCGTTGGCTGGTCGTAGTGGACGGGCCAACAGTCTAGCGAGGCGCCCGGCCGGCGCGTGGCGTTCCGCGGGAGGTGGCGGGGACATGCGGCGTGGCGGTGGGAGACCTCCGCGTATGCTCCCCACTGTGCACGCACCCGCCACCGACCAGCTGCCCCTGGAGCTCGCG
>JBGPMJ010000225.1:0-4325 GCA_041486935.1 Candidatus Limnocylindria bacterium
AGATCGCCCACGACCTGGGCACCGCGGTCAACGTCGTGACCATGGTCTTCGGCAACATGGGCGACGACTCGGGCACCGGCGTGGCCTTCACGCGCGACCCCAACACCGGCGCCCGAATTCTCTTCGGCGAGTACCTCACCAACGCCCAGGGCGAGGACGTCGTGGCCGGCATCCGCACGCCGCGCAAGATCGCCGAGATGGGCGACGTCATGCCCGCCGTCTACGGCGAGTTCGCACGCATCGCCGAGCGGCTGGAGCGGCACTACCGCGATATGCAGGACCTCGAGTTCACCATCGAGCGCGGTCGCCTCTACATGCTCCAGACGCGGAGCGGCAAGCGCACCGCCGCGGCCGCCGTGCGGATCGCCGCCGACATGGTCGAGGAGGGCATCATCACGAAGCTCGAGGCGCTCGCGCGCATCGAGCCGGCCCACGTGGACCAGCTCCTGCGCGACCAGTACGATCCCGACGCGCTCCGGGCCGCCACGCGGGTCGCGAAGGGCCTCAACGCCTCGCCGGGGGCGGCCGTGGGGCGGGCCGTCTTCTCCGCCGACGACGCGGTGGCCTGGGTCGGGCGCGGCGAGAAGGTCGTGCTCGTCCGCATCGAGACCTCGCCGGACGACTTCCACGGCATGGCCGTCGCCCAGGGCATCCTCACCGCCCGCGGCGGTGCCACCTCCCATGCCGCTGTGGTGGCGCGCCAGATCGGCAAGCCCTGCGTGGCCGGCTGCGCCGAGCTGCTCGTCGACTACGCCGCGAAGACGGCCCGCAGCACCGACTCCGGGCGGAGCTTCATCGAGGGCGACTGGATCAGCCTCGACGGCTCGACCGGCGAGGTCTTCGCCGGCTCCGTGCCCACGGTCGCCGCCCGCTACGAGGACCAGCACGACCTCCAGACGGTGCTGGGTTGGGCCGACGAGGTCCGGCGCATGCAGGTCTGGACGAACGCCGACAAGCCCGAGGAGGCCGCCCTGGCGCGCAGCTACGGCGCGCAGGGCATCGGGCTCTGCCGCACCGAGCACATGTTCCGCGAGGGTGAGCGGCTGGACATCGTGCGCGACGCCATCCTCGTCGCCTTCGAGGCGACCCGGGCCAAGGAGCGGCGGGCCGCGGGCGAGGCGCTCGACGCCCACGAGACGGCGGCTGTCGCCCGGTTCGATGCCGCCATGGCGAAGCTCGAGGCGCTCCAGCAGGGGGACTTCGAGGGCATCTTCCGGGCCATGGACGGCCTGCCCGTCGTCATCCGCCTCATCGATCCGCCGCTGCACGAGTTCCTGCCCGCGCACGAGGAGCTGCTGGAGCAGGTGGTGCGGCTGCGGACGCTCGGCACGCCCGAGGTCGATCCCGAGTACGCGGCGGCCCGCACGCTGCTCGCCGCCGTCGAGCGGCTGCGCGAGCAGAACCCCATGCTCGGGCTGCGGGGCTGCCGCCTGGGGCTGATGATCCCCGACTTCGTCAAGGTCCAGACGCGGGCCATCCTCAACGCCCAGATCGCCGTGAAAGGCGCCGGCGGCGACCCCCGCGCCGAGATCATGATCCCCCTCGTGGGGCACGTGAACGAGCTGCGCGTGACCCGCCAGCTCCTCGAGGCCGAGGCGAAGGCGGTCGAGGCGGCGGCCGGCGTGACCGTCGACTACAAGTTCGGGACCATGATCGAGATCCCCCGCGCCTGCTGGGTGGCCGACGAGATCGCGCAGTACGCGGAGTTCTTCAGCTTCGGCACGAACGACCTGACGCAGATGACCTTCGGCTACAGCCGTGACGACGCCGAGGGCGGTTTCCTGCTCAAGTACGTGGAGGACGGGATCCTCCCGGACAATCCGTTCCAGACGCTCGACGACGTGATCGCGGAGGAGATGGCGCTGGCCGTCCAGAAGGGCCGCGGAGCCCGGCCGGGCCTCAAGATCGGCATCTGCGGCGAGCACGGCGGCGACCCCGCCTCGATCGCCAAGTGCGAGCGGATCGGCCTGGACTACGTGTCCTGCTCGCCGTTTCGGGTCCCGGTGGCCCGGCTGGCGGCGGCGCAGGCGGTGCTGGCGAACGCGGCCGAACGCGACACGTAGCGCCCCCGCCCGGTCCCCGCCCTCAGCGCCAGCGGGTGAGGATCGTCTCCCGTCCGAAGAGCCGCGCCGCGAGCCAGATGCCCGCCACGCCGACGGCGCCCACGACGAGCGTGGCGAGGATGTACTCGCGCGGACCGAGCAGGTAGCCGCCCACGGCCTGGATCATGACGATGCCGACGATGGGCAGGATGACCACGCCGCCGATCTGCTGCGCCACCCGGGCATCGTTGACCCGACTGCTGACGATGATCCCGGCGACGCATGAGACGAGCCCGATGGCCGGGCCGAGCAGGAAGACGGCGGCCAGCCACGATCCGTCGGCGAGGACGCCCGAGAGCTCCGGTCCCAGGAGCAGGCCGGCCAGCCCGATGAGGGCGCCGTACGCCACCCAGGAGGTGACGACCCCGGGCACGACCGCGGCGATCGACTTGCCGGCCAGCAGCTCCGTCGTCCGGATCGGCGTGGCCAGGACGGCCTCCAGGCTGCGACTCTGCTTCTCGCCCACGATGGAGAACGTGGCGATCGAGAGCGGCACGTAGGCGGGCATGATCAGGAAGACGGCCAGGAACTGCTGCAGGCTGAACGCCGCGATCAGCTGCTCCCGAGTGAGGCTCGCCCACTGCGGGCGGCTGGCCAGGATCTGGGCCACGTACTCCGCTGGAAGCTCCTTGCTCGTACTCCCGGCGAACCGGCCGAGGATGAGCGGCAGCGCCACGAGGATGATCGGTGGGAGCACGATCGAGAGGACGAGGAGCCGGTTGCGCACGATCTCGAGCGCCTCGCGCCGGACGATCGTGGCGAGCATCGCGAGCCGCATCAGCCCACCGGGCCTTCGAGCTGCGGCCGGCTGCCCATGACCTCGAAGTAGACGGCCTCCAGGCTCCGAGCCTCCTCGCGCAGGCCGAGCAGGTCCGCCCCGGCGCCGACCAGGGTGCGCACCGCGGCCGGTGCGTCCCGGCGCAGGTCGGCCAGGCCGACGCTCAGGACGTCTGGGCTGCCTCCGTCGGCCAGGATCTCCACGACGCCCGGCGTCGCACGCAGCGCCACCAGCTGATCCTCCGTCGGCGGCGCACCCAGCTCGATCCGGACCGTCGGACCGCTCGCGCCGTTGCGCAGGCGCTCGGGGCTGTCCACGCGCAGGAGCGCACCGCGCACGAACCCGATGCGGTCACACAGCCGTTCGGCCTCATCGAGGTTGTGCGTGCACAGCACGATCGTGCGGCCGGCGCCGCGCAGCGAGGCGATCGCCTCGCGGACGACGAACGCGGCCTCGGGGTCGAGTGCGGCGGTCGGCTCGTCGAGGAAGACGACGCTCGGCTCGTGCAGCAGGGCCCGCGTGATGGCCAGCTTCTGCTTCATGCCCTTGCTGAAGGTGCCGGCCGGGTCGTCGCGCCGCTCCCAAAGGTCGAACAGGCGCAGGAAGCGTTCGATGCGCTCGGCCCGTGTCGTGGCGTCGAGGCCGTGCAGGCGGGCGAAGAACTCGAGGTTCTGACGGGCCGTCAGGCGCTCGTAGAGGCCGGGCGTCTCGGTCAGGATGCCGATCCGGCGGCGAACCTCGTCGGGCTGCTCATGGACGTCGAAACCGTCGACCCAGGCGCGGCCCTCGCTCGGCGCGATGAGCGCGGTGAGGACGCGCACAGTGGTCGTCTTGCCGGCGCCGTTGGGCCCGAGCAGGCCGAAGACCTCGCCCGCCCGCAGCTCGAGGTCCACACCGCGGATGGCCCACAGGTCGCCGAAGCGGCGGCCGAGGTTCTCGGTGCGGATGGCGGGGCTGGCTGTATGAGTGGCACTCATGTCGGATCGGGCCCGGACGCCGCCGGAGGCTCGACGAGGATGCGCCAGCCTCGCGCGCGGGCGACACGCTCCAAGTCGGGTTCGGGGTGGACCGCCACGGCGGCAGCGGCCGACTCGAGCATGGGGATGTCCGCGGCCGAGTCGCCGTACGCCGCTTCCAGCGTGGCGCCGCCGAGGGTAGCGGCCAGCCGTGCGGCCTTCTCCTCGCCCGTGCCTATCATGCCGGCGAAGCGACCCGTGGCGCGCCCGTCCACGTACGCCAGCTCCGTGCCCAGTGCTTCGGCCCCGATCCGCTCGGCGAAGACCCGCAGGACGGGCTGGTAGGTGCCCGAGGCGAGGATGAGCCGGGCGCCCTCGTCGCGTGCCGCCTCCAGCTCGGCGATGACGGCCTCGCGGCGCTCGGGCCAGAGCTCGTGCTCCAGCACCCAGGCCGCCATCTCGTCGATACGGGCCTCCGTCCAGCCACGC
>JBGPMJ010000226.1:0-4323 GCA_041486935.1 Candidatus Limnocylindria bacterium
GCCTCGTCCATGGGCGTGTCGCTGCGCGGCGTGATCTTGAACGCGACGAGCAGATCGGTGGTCGCCGGGATGTAACCCAGGTCGAGATAGAGCTCGCGGTAGGGATGGACTCCGCTCGTCCGCCCCGTGGTGCCGTCCGTGATGACCCTCTCCATGCTCGTCGCGTCCTCCATCCGTGCTACTCGTGCTCCCGTGGCAGCGCGCCAAGTTGACCATGCCGCCACCTATGGTGTCCAATACACCTATACTCCCGAAGACATGCAGGATCATTCATGAGCCGGCTCACAGACCCTGGCGGACGGCCCTGGAACCTCCACCGCCTGCGGATCTTCTGGACGGTGGCGCGCCAGCTCAGCTACACGCGTGCGGCGCAGCAGCTGGCCATCGCCCAACCCGCCCTGTCGCACCAGGTAAAGGCGCTCGAGGTCGAGCTGGGGACGACGCTCTTCCAGCGGCGGGGACGCGGCATCGAGCTGACGGAGGCAGGCAGGCTGCTCGCGGAGGTCTGCGCGGATGTCTTCCATCGGCTCGACGAGGGTGAGCGGATGCTCGTCGAGCTGGATGCCGGCGCCCGCGGCGCGGTGGACATCGCGGCTGACACGACCTCCGGCACGTACGTCGTCCCGGGCGTGCTGGGCGCATTCCACCGTGCCTACCCGGGGGTGGACGTCACGCTTCACGTCGAGAATCGCAGCGGCGTGCTGCACCGGTTGGCCGAGCGCACATGCGATCTCGCGGTCATGGCCAGCCCGGTCGAGGAGATGGGCATCGAGGTCGAGCCGTTCCTCTTCGATGCGCTAGTCGTCATCGCCGCGCCCGATCATCCGCTGGCGGGTCAGGCGGCCATCGGCCTGCCCGCGCTGGCCGGTGAGCGCTTCCTCGTGCGCGAGCCGGGGTCCGGGACGCGCGCCGCCACGGAGCGTGTTTTCGCCCGACTGGGACGGCGCCTGCATGCGGCGATGGAGCTGGGCAGCAGCGGCGCCATCAAGCAGGCGGTCGCGGCCGGCCTGGGCATCACGGTCATCTCACGCTGGGCGATCGAGCAGGAGGTCCAGCTCGGTCGGCTGGTCGTCCTCGACGTCGAGGGCTTTCCGCTCGAGCGACGGTGGTCGCTGGTCAACCTTCGGGCGCGCCGCCTCTCCCCGGCCGCTCGCCTGTGTCGCTCGTTCCTGGCCGATTACGCGGCCGCCGAGGGCGCCGGCTGATCTCGGCGTCGGGACGGGTAGCGGCCGATGGCGCCGTCGAGACGCCCCGGCCCTGAACCCCGGCCTCGGTCAGCGCCGCGCGGGCGCGGTGTTCAGGTGCCGCGTGGGCGGCTGGTCGTTCGCGACCTCAAGCGGTCCGCGAGGACGATCGACCCCCAGATCACGATGCCGCTGAGGAAGACGCCGATCGTCGCCCCGAAGTCGGTCAGGCGCTCCGGCGCGAACAGGAGCAGCAGGCCCAGGCCGAGCATGAGCAGGCCGCTCAGCAACTTGAGCCTGCGCATCTCCCGCTCGCTGATGCCGCGGGAGCCGAGCTTCCAGGTGAAGAAGGCGACGACCGCCAGCAGCGGAGCGACGTACACGACGTTGTACAGCAGCAGGTACGCGTAGTAGGTCCCGAGGGGAAGGCTCGATAGCGTCATCACCCGCGTGAAGACGACCGGGAAGCCACCCGTGCAGAGCATCTCGTACGAGTTGGCCACGACGGCCACGAGCACCGTCCCGGCGAAGAGCGCGGTGAGCCGCGTCGTTGCGGAGAGGTCCAGCATCCGCCCGAAGATCCCCGGCTTCGCCGACGCGGGGATGACCAGCGAGGGACCGCGCCCGAGCCAGGCGAAGTCCTTGATGTTGATCAGTGCGGCCAGCACCGCCGCGCCCCCGGCGACCATGGTCACGATGCGCAGCGCCCCGAAGAACAGGAAGAGGTTGAGCCAGGCCGCCATCAGCACGAAGTAGGTCAGCCCCGAGACGAGCACGAACGTCCCGCCGATGAGGGCCATGCGCCAGCGGCTGCGGGAGCCGACGAGGACGCTGAGGAGGAAGAGGAGGACCGAGAGCGCGCAGGGGTTGAAGGCGTCGAGGCCACCGAGCACGACGGCCAGGACCGGCAACGA
This sequence comes from Candidatus Limnocylindria bacterium, assembly GCA_041486935.1. Classification (GTDB taxonomy): domain Bacteria; phylum Chloroflexota; class Limnocylindria; order Limnocylindrales; family CSP1-4; genus CSP1-4. Next base: position 2,099 of record JBGPMJ010000226.1, read on the forward strand.
GATCGTCCTGGCGTCCACCGCGCCCATGAATGGCAGCACCACCGACGTGCCCGCGCCGGCAGGGGTCGGGATCGCTGAGGCGGCTGGCGTCGCCGACGGTGACGGTCCCGGAAGCGCCGCCACGAGCTCATCGTGGTACGCCACCAGCTCGGCGCGCAGGCTCATGCCGGTCGTCGTCGCCTCGTCGAAGCCGGTCCGGAGCCGGCCGGCGAAGAGGAAGGCCGGCACGCTCCGGATCTCCTCGCCGATGGTCGCCGCCAGCTCGATGATGATTCCGCGGTTCGGCTCGTTGTCGCCGTCGAGCTGGAGCGAGTGGACCGCCAGCCAGGGGAGCTCCGCCTGTATCTCCGCCACGAACGGCCGCGCCTTCGCGCAGTGCGGGCAGGTGCTCGTCCAGCCGAAGTAGAGGTCGACCTGCACGTCGCCGCGCTCATCGAGGTGGTACCACGGCGACGACGGCGGTGGGGACCCATCTGCTCCGGAGGCCGGTGGCAGGGCCGCGGTGATGGTCGCGAGCAGGATGATCGCCAGCGCCGTCACTATACGGAGCATGCCCCTCGGCGACACGGCGGAACCCATCGACTTCGATTCAAGCCGTGCGCCGTCCGAACCGCGAGTGCCGGGCGGCCCGCTCCTTCAGGCCGATCGAGCGGGAGTGATCCAGACCGTGGGACGATGCAAGGTATGACGGCTGACCCGGAGCTCCACGACGCCCTCCGTGCCGCTTCAGCCGGCGTCGACACGTGAACGTCGCCGACTCCCTGCTGCTCCTGACTGCCCTCCTGACGCTCGCGTCGATCTCTGCCTTCGCCTTCGTGGACGTCGTCCGGCGGCGGGACCTGAGCCGGTCCTGGAAGGGGCTCTGGATCGTCGTCGTCTTCGTGCCGCCGTTCCTCGGCACGCTCGTCTACCTGCTCTTCCGCCCGGCGGGCGCCACCAGGGCCGAACGGGAGGCGATGGAGAAGGCCGACCCGGGCTCGCCCCGATAAGCCCGCGCCAAGCGCCGCGGCGCACGATGCGCGGCATGGACGACACCTCGCCCGAAGACCGACGCACCCTCCGGCGTCGCCGTGGGGACGAGGCTGAGGCACTCGCCGCCCGCCATCTCACCGAGCGCGGCTGGACCATCCTGGCCACCCAGCTGCGTGTCGGGCGCGACGAGGTCGACCTCCTCGCCCTCGAACCCGGCCCCCCGCCGACGATCGTGGTCGTGGAGGTGCGCAGCCGCTCCGACGCTCGCTACGGCGCCCAGGAGGAGCGGGTGGACGCCCGGAAGCTGCGCTGCCTCTACCGGGCCGCGGCGGCATTGCGGATGGCGGGCCGGTCGGCCGACGGCACCCTCCTGCCTCGCGGGCCGTGGCGGGTGGACCTCGTTTCCGTGGACCTCGCCACGGCCGATGGGCGCGACGGCCGACGTACCACGGCACGCGTACGCCACCTGCGCGGGCTCATCCCGCCCTGAGCGGTAGGGGGCCGCCGGACCCTGTGCTAGACTTCCGCGGCCGCCCGCAGGGCCGGCGCCGTGGATCCGTCCGCGGCATCACGCACGCGTGCCGTTCCCCGCGGGGGTGCCGGCCGGCGCCCGGAAGCGTCGAGCCCGGTCCGCGGACCCTGAGGCGCGCGGAGGTCAGAACCGCACAGGAGGTCCTCGCCCCATGCCGACCGTGTCGATGCGCCTGCTCCTGGAGGCCGGCGTCCATTTCGGCCACCAGACGCGACGCTGGAACCCGAAGATGCGCCCCTTCATCTTCGCCGAGCGCAACGGGATCCACATCATCGACCTCGCCCAGACCGTCCAACGGCTGGGCGTCGCGCTGGACTTCGTGACCCAGACCGCGGCCCGCGGCGACACCATCCTGTTCGTGGGCACGAAGAAGCAGGCCCAGGAGCCGATCGCGGAGGAGGCCACGCGGGCCGGCCAGCCTTACGTCAATCAGCGCTGGCTGGGCGGCATGCTGACGAACTTCGTGACCATCAAGAAGCGGCTGGCCCTCCTCGAGCAGCTCGAGGCGCGACAGGCCAACGGCGACTTCGAGCGCATGACGAAGAAGGAAGCCTCGCACCTCATCGACGAGATGGCCCGCCTGCAGCGCACGGTCGGCGGCATGCGCCGCATGAAGCGCCTGCCGGGCGCCATCTTCATCATCGACCCGCACCGTGAGCGGATCGCCACCATCGAGGCACGCAAGCTCGAGATGCCGGTCATCGGGACCGGCGACACGAAC
>JBGPMJ010000227.1:0-4297 GCA_041486935.1 Candidatus Limnocylindria bacterium
GGCACGGCATATCCGAACGTGGCGATCTCGGAGAGCCGCGTGCCCACGGCCACGACGACGTCGGCGGCGACGAGCCGCTCGCGTACCGTGCGCGGGCCGGAGAGGCCACTCATCCCGAGGTACAGCCGGTGACCGTTGGGGAAGACATCGGGCCGGCGCCACGCGGCGACGACCGGCGCCTCGGCCGCCTCGGCGAAGGCGAGCAGGGCCGCCTCCGCAGCCGAGCGCAGGACGCCGGCGCCGGCGACGATGACCGGCGACCGGGCGCCCGCCAGTGCGGCCAGGACGGCGTCGACCTGGGCCGACGACGGCGCGGGCCGGTCGGGCTCGACGGCCGGCACGACGAGCGGACCCGAGACCTCTGCCTCGAGCACGTCTTCGGGGACGGCGATGAGCACCGGGCCGGGCCGGCCAGAGCGGGCCAGCGAGACCATCCGCGCCGTCTCGGCCGCCAGGCGCTCGGCGTCGTCGACCTCCACGGCGGCCTTGCACAGCCGGCCGAAGGTCGCGACCTGGTCGACTTCCTGGAAGGCCTCCCGAGCCCGGAACGCGCTCTGCACCTGGCCGACGACGGCGACCAGCGGGGTCGAGTCCTGGCGCGCCGTGTGGAGGGCGATGGCGAGGTTGGCGGCCCCCACCGCACGCGTCACCAGGCACACCGCGGGCCGCCCGGTCAGCTGGCCCACGGCCTCGGCCATGAAGCCGGCCCCGCCCTCGTGGCGGGTGGCGATGGTGCGCAGCGGCGCGTCGTGGAGCGCGTCGAGGACGCCCAGGAAGCTCTCGCCCGGGACCGTGAAGGCGAAACGGATCCCCGCCGCGGCAAGCGTCTGGACGAGGGCCTGGCCGCCAGTCCGGGAGATGTCGGTCATGGGGGCGATGGTAGGGGCTGGCGGACCCCGTGTCGCCCTTCGTGACCGACGGCACTGGTGCGCGGACGCGCCACCCGCGAACATCGTCGTCGGTGGGCCGCGCGGGCCGGGCGCCCGCTCTCGCACGCCCGCGAGTGGTGAGGAGGGATCCGATGGTCGTCATGTCGCCCGCCGCGACCCCCGTCAACACCCCCATCGCCGAGCTGCTCGACTGGCTGGGCGCCCACGGCATCGCCTACGACCTGCACGAGCACCCGCTCACCTTCACCGCGCTCGAGACGGCCCGCGTGGAGGGCCTCGATCCGCACGCCTTCGCCAAGACCCTCGCGGTCGCCGCCGCAGATGGGCGGCGGGCGCTCGTGGCCCTCGACGCCAGCGATCATCTCGACCTCTGGAAGATGGCCCACCTGCTCGGCACCGAGCGGGCGCGGCTGCTGACCGAGGTGGAGCTGCTCGACCTCGCACCGCACTGCGACATCGGCGCGCTGCCGCCCGTCGGCGACCTCTTCGGCGTGCCGGTCTTCGCCGACCTCGCGCTGCGCGACGTGGAACGGCTCACCTTCCACGCCGGCAGCCATCGGCATGCGGTGCGGCTCGACCGGGCCGACTGGGAGCGGGCCGCCCGCGTCCGCTTCGCGGACCTCGCCACGCCGATGGACGAGCCCGGCTATCGCTCGGAGTGGGACTGGTCCTGAGCTGACCGTTCGGCGCTGAACGCCCGAGCCTGCTCGGCGAGCTCGGCCAGCGCCGCGGCCACCCGCCCGTTGACCGAATCAGGCGGGTACTGGCCGTCGGCGTCCGGCGCGCCGGCGGGCATCCCGGTGAGCAGCTCCAGCGCCTCGTCCGCCGTGCGCACGGCGTAGACGCGGAAGCGGCCCGCCTCGGCGGCCTCGACGACGTCGCGCCGCAGCATCAGGTTGCGGACGTTCGTGGCCGGGATGATCACCCCTTCGCCACCGCGCCAGCCGCGCCGTTCGCACACGTCGTGGAAGCCCTCGAGCTTCTCGTCCACGCCGCCGACCGGCTGGACGTTGCCCTGCTGGTCGATCGACCCGGTCACCGCCAGCGACTGGCGGAGCGGCACCTGCCCGATCGCGGACAGGAGGGCGCAGGCCTCGGCCAGCGAAGCGCTGTCGCCGTCCACTCCCCCGTAGGACTGCTCGAAGACGAGGCTGGCCTGCAGCGCGAGCGGGCGCCGCCGCGCGTAGCGCCCACCGAGGAAGCCGGTGAGGATGAGGACGCCCTTGGAGTGGATGGGCCCGCCCAGCGCGACCTCGCGCTCGATGTCAACGACCTCGCCGCGCCCGAGTCGCGCGCGCGCCGTGATCCGGCTCGGCTGGCCGAAGGCCGATTCGCCGATCTGGACGACCGAGAGCCCGTTGACCTGGCCGACCGCCTCGCCGGACGTCTCGATGAGGATCGTGCCGCGGCCGACCTCTTCGAGCATGCGATCGCGGATGCGGCCGGCGCGCTGGCGCTGGGCGTCCACGGCGCGATCGACGTCGTCCGCCGTCACCGTCTCGTGGCCGGCCTCGTCCGCCCAGCGGTCGGCCTCGCGCAGGAGGTTGGTCAGGCTGCGCATGTGGGTCGACACCTTCTCGGAATCGCCGGCCAGCCGCGCTGCCTGCTCGATCACGCGCGCCACGGCCGTCGCGTCGAGCGGCCGCTCCTCGGCGCGTCGGGCGAGCGTCGCGATGAGGCGGGCGTAGAGCGCATCCGACTCGGGTGTCCGGTCCATCCGGTCGTCGAAGTCGGCCTGCACCTTGAACAGCTCGAGGAAGTCGGGGTCGAGTTCGCACAGCATGTAGTAGAGGAGCCGGTCGCCCACCAGCGCGACCTTCACGTCGAGCGGGATGGGCTCCGGCTCGAGCGAGACCGTGCTGATGAGTCCGAGGGACTGGCCCAGCGACTCGATGCTGATCTCGCCGGCCCGAAGCGCTCGCTTCAGCTCCTCCCATGCATATGGCTGGGTCAGCACCTTGCGCGCGTCGAGCACGAGGTAGCCGCCGTTGGCACGGTGCAGGGCACCGGCACGGATGAGCGTGAAGTCCGTGACCAGGGCGCCGAGCTGCGCGCCGTGCTCGACGCGGCCGATGAGGTTGGCCTGCGTGGGGTGATCCTCGTAGACGACCGGGGCCCCGCTCGTGGCGCGGTGGTCGACCAGCAGGTTCACCTCGAAGCGGCGGAAGGTCGGCGCCTCCCCGACGACCCCGTGGATGGCACTCGAGAACGTCTGGCCGGCCATGGCGGCGGCGGCGATGAACTCGTCCGCGCTGGCCACGACGTCCCGCTCGACGGCATCGAGGTGCGCGAGCACCTCGGGCAGGTCGGCGAAGTCCCGGCGGAGCTCGTCGATGAGGTGGCCCACGGCGCGCTTCGTGACGTCCCGGTTGAGCGTCCGGATCGCCTCGCGCTTGCTGCGTTCCCAGCGCGGGACCTGCTCGAGGGTATGCTCCAGCTCCTCCTCGAGCGTCGAGGTGGCCGCCTTCAGGCGGGCCTGCTCGTCGGCCGTCAGGCGCTTGAACTCGTCCTTGCCCAGCACCTCGCCGCCCTTCAGGGGCGCCAGGCCGAGGCCGAGCGGCGTGCTGATGACGGCCACGCCGAGCTGGCGGGCGTGGTCCTCGACCGCGGCCACGGCCAGGTCGCGCCGCCGCTTCGCCTCTTCTTCGAGGGCGGCCTTGCGGTCGCGGTACTCGTCGGTCTCGAAGGCGGCCGGGATCGCGCTGCGCAGCTCCAGCGAGAGCCGGTCCATCGCGTCACGCAGCGCCGCGCCCCGTCCGACCGGCAGCCGCAGCGCCCTGGGCCGCTGGGGCTGCTCGAAATCGTGGACGTAGCACACGTCCGGCGGCACCGGCTCGGTCGCTGCCTGGCGCTCGAGGAACTGGCGGATGACGTGGTACTTGCCGATCCCCTCGGGGCCCAGCGCGAAGAGGTTGTAGCCGTCGTGCCGCATGCCGATGGCGAAGCGGACGGCCTCCACGGCGCGATCCTGGCCGACGATCTGGTCGAGGTCGGGCAACTCGGCGGTGGTGGCGAAGCCCAGCGCGGCCGGGTCCGTGACGCGCCGCAGCGCAGCGGGCGGGAGCGGTGCAGGCACGTCCATCGATCGACCCTCCGAACCTGGCCCTGGTCGCCTTCGGGGGCGAGAGTACCAGCCGGGCGGCCGCATCGTGGCCGCCCGGTCACCCCTTGATCACCGCCAGCGGCCGCAGCCGCGCCACCGGCCGCACCAGGCCCGCGGCGGCAGAGACCCGGACGACCGCCTCGACGTCCTTGTACGCGATCGACGCCTCCTCGGCCAGGAGGTCGCGCCGCTCGGCGCGCACCTCGATGCCCTGCCGGGCGAGATCGCGGGCCACGTCCACGCCGCGCAGCTGCCGGATCGCGGCGTGGCGGGACATCAGCCGCCCGGCCCCGTGGCAGCTGGA
>JBGPMJ010000228.1:0-4263 GCA_041486935.1 Candidatus Limnocylindria bacterium
CGGCCACCGGCTCGCCGTGGCGGCGCAGGAACTCCAGCCGCGCGCGGATGGCGGACGGCGCGTTCTCGATCGCCTCTTCGGTCGTCGGGCCCGTGGCGATGCAGCCCGGCAGCGCCAGCACGTGCACCATGGTCTTGCGGCGGCGGGGGCCGGACTCGAGGTAGAGGTCGAAGCGCATCGGCTCGGCTGTCACGAACGGACGCGAGCCCCGTCCGGGTCCACCACCGGGTCCCCGACGACGGTGGCCGCGAGCCGGCGGCCGAAGTACCCGACCGCGAGCGTCGTTCCCTTGCCGGCCTGCGCACGATCGACCCAGGCGAGGGCGAGGACGGCGTCGACGGTCGCGCCGTAAGCGGCGCTGGTCACGTACCCCACGGCGGTGCCGTAGGCGAAGACCGGCTCACCGCCGGTGGGCACGGCCGAGCGGTCGTCGAGGCGCAGGCAGGCCAGCCGGCGCGGTTGCTCCTCGCCGCGAAGGAGCGCCTCGCGGCCGATGAAGTCGGGCTTGCCGAGGTCGACGGCGAACTCGAGGCCCGCCGCCTCGGGGGTGTGCTCGGCCGTCATGTCGGTGCCCCAGGCGCGGTAGCCCTTCTCGATGCGCAGAGCCGCCAGCGCGCTCCGCCCACAGGCGGCGATGCCGTGCTCCTGCCCGGCCGCCCAGAGCAGGTCCCACAGCCGCAGGCCGCGGTCGCCGCTCGTCACCAGCTCCCAGCCCAGCTCGCCGGCGTACGAGATGCGCAGCGCTGTCACGGGCACGTCGGCGATCCACAGCTCCTGTGTCGTGAAGTAGCCGAACGCTTCGTTCGGGACGTTCGTGTCCGTGCACGCGGCCAGCACGTCGCGGGCGCGCGGCCCCCACAGCCCCAGGCAGCAGATGGACCCGTCGAGGTCGCGCAGCGTCACGGACCCGTCGCCGGGCAGGTGCCACGCGAGCCAGGCGCGGTCGAGCGGCCCGTTCGTGCCGAGCTGGAAGCGGTCCTCGGCGAGCCGCGCGACGGTGATGTCGGACCGCACATGACCGCGATCGTCGAGCAGCAGCGTGTAGACGACGGTCCCGACCCGCCGGTGCCCGACGCGCCGCGCGACCATCCGCTCGAGCCACGCCGCCGCGCCCGGCCCCGCGATCTCGAGCCGGGGGAGCGTCGTCATGTCGAACAGCCCGACCCGCTCCCGAGCGGCGCGCTGCTCGGCGATCACGGCGGGCGACCACCAGCGCCGTGCCCAGGCGTCGAGCGGCGGGATCTCGCCCGCCACGCCTTCGTTGGCCGCGTACCAGCGCGGCGCCTCCCAGCCGCCGCGGTCGGTGAAGACGGCGCCCAGCGCGACCTGGCGTGCGTGGAAGGGCGTGTGCCGGAGCCCGCGTGGTCGCTCGTGCGGGTCGGCAGGATGGTGGACCAGGTAGACCTCGCGGTAGGCGGTCTCCGCGCGCGGCACCCACACCGACGGCCGCAGCTCGAAGGCCTCGAAACGGGCCACGTCCGCCTCATGGATCGCCGTGGACGGCGCGCCGTCGACGATCCACTCGACGCAGGCGCGGGCCACGCCGACCGAATGCGTCACCCAGCTGGATTCCGCGACCCAGAAGCCCTCCACGTCCGGGCTCGGCCCGATCAGCGGGTAGCCGTCGGGCGTGAAGGCGAAGACGCCGTTGAAGGCCCGCTCGATCTCGACGCCGCGCAGCGCAGGCATGAGCGTCCGCGCCAGCTCCAACGGCGCGGCGAAATCATCGGGCGTGAACGGCCGCACGAGCGCGTCCGCTCCGCGCTCGGCCGCCTCGTCGAGCGCCCCCGGATCCAGGCCGATCACGCGGTGGTTGAAGGAGCCGATGCCGATCCGGTCGCCGTGATCGCGGACGTAGATGCCGGCGTCGTGGTGGCGCAGGATCGGCAGCGTCGCATCGGCGTCGCGGTTCGCGACGAGCGCCGCGACCGGCGTGGTGATGGCGTACTGGTGCTCGGTCGGGAGCATCGGCAGGATCATTCCCACGTAGCCCGCCACGACGGGTCCCCAGACGCCGGCGCAGCACACGACGACGTCGGCGGGGATCGGCCCGTGCTCCGTCTCGACCGCGGTGACCCGCCCGCCCGCGACCGACACGCCGGTGACACGGGTGCCACCGACCAGCCGCGCACCGCGCCCCTCCGCGCGGCGCGCTTGCGCCTCGGCGGCCCGGACCGCCTTCGCGATCCCCTCGCCCCTCGTGCGATGACCGCCCAGGAGCAGCCGGCCGTCGAGGATGGGGTAGTCGGCGACGCACTCCTCGGCGGTCAGCATCCGGCCCTCGAAGCACCAGCTGGCGGTGAAGCCGTGGCGGCGATGCAGCTCGGCCAGCCGCTCCTCGGTCAGCGCGACCTCGAGCGCGCCAACGTCGATGAGGCAGGGCCCGTCGAAATGCTCCAGCGACGCGAACTTGGCGATCGTCTGGTCGGCGAAGGCCTGCATCATCCGGGACGGGCTGGTCCGCGAGACCAGGCCGGGGGCATGCGTGGTCGAGCCGCCGGTCTCGAAGAGCGGCCCGCGGTCGAGGAGCGTCAGGTCGGTCCAGCCGCGCTCGGTCAGCTCGTCGGCGACGGCGCAGCCGACGACGCCGGCCCCGATCACGACGACGCGCGGGACGCTCATCGAGCGGCCCGACGTGGCCGGGGTCGGTCGGTCCTCGCGCGGGGCCGCGGTCGCGGAGACACTCAGGGTCGCACCTCGCTGGGGACGCCGATCGTACATCGGCGTTGGCCGTCCGATGACCTTCGGCCCTTTCGGCGTGGCTCGGATGGCGTAGGCTCCCGTCATCGCGCTGCGGCAGCGCGTCGATGGCGTGGAGGTCGACCGTGGCGACGGTCCTGGTCCTGGGAGGCGGGATCGGCGGCGCGACCGCCGCCGATGCGTTGCGCGGGCGCCTCGATCGGCGGCACCGGATCATCCTCGTCGAGCGCGAGGCGGAGCAGGTCTTCGCGCCGTCGCTCCTGTGGCTCATGGTCGGCCAGCGCCGGCCGGCCGCCATCTCGCGCCCGCTGGCGCGGATGCTCCGACCCGGGATCGAGATCGTCCACAGCGAGGTTCGGGGGCTCGATCCGAGCGCGAGGCGCGTGATCACCGACGCCGGCGAGCTGAGTGGGGACGCGGTCGTCATCGCCCTCGGCGCCGACCTCGCCCCGGAGGCCGTCCCGGGTTACGTCGACGCCGCCCACGACTTCTTCACGCTCGCGGGCGCCGAGCGGTTCGCGGGCGCGCTGGCGAGCTTCTCCGGTGGCCGCATCGTGGTGGCCGTCAGCAGGCTGCCCTTCAAATGCCCAGCGGCGCCCTATGAGGCCGCCTTCCTCATCGACGCCGAGCTGCGCCGTCGGGGCCTCCGAGAACGGAGCACGATCGAGCTTCATACGCCCGAGCCGGCGCCGATGCCGGTCGCGGGACCCGTCCTCGGTCAGGCCGTGATGGGGCTCCTCGCCCAGCGCGACATCGGCTACTTCCCTGGGCACCCGGTCGAGGGTTACGACGCAGGAGCGCGCCAGGTCCGCTTCAGCGATGGGTCGACGGTGGACTTCGACCTGCTGGCCGCGGTGCCGCCCCATCGGCCGCCCGCGGCCGTCGCCACCTCTGGCCTGGCCGGGCCGTCGGGCTGGATCCCGGTCGAGCGCGAGACGCTCGAGACCAGCGCGGCGAACGTCTTCGCCATCGGCGACGTGACCGCCATCACGCTCGCCAACGGCAAGCTCCTGCCCAAGGCCGGCGTCTTCGCACACGCCGAGGCCGAGGTCGTGGCCGCGCAGATCGCCTCGCGGCTGGGGAGCGGCACCGCGGCCGGCAGGTTCGACGGCCACGGCTACTGCTGGGTGGAGCTTGGCGGCGGCGTGGCGGGCTTCGCCGCCGGCGACTTCTTCGCCACCCCGGACCCGGCCGTCGTCCTTCGCCGTCCGGGTCGGACCTGGCACGCGGGGAAGGTGCTGTTCGAACGCTACTGGCTCAGCCGCGGCCTCGAGCATGGGCTGGCCGGAGCGGGCCTGAGGCTGGGGAGCGCGCTGCTGCGCGTTCCCGCGCGGCCCTGAGCTGAGCGGCGCCCCCTGCTGTGCCGAAGGCCCGGGCAGGCGGCCCGGGCCTTCGGATCCTGGTCGTCGATCGGTCGGCGAGAGACCGCATCGGTGGTCGGAGTCCTAGGACTGGCCGCCCGGGACCCAGCCCGTCTCGACGTAGTGGCGCTGCCACCAGCTGGCGATCGCGATGAGGATCCCGCACACGACGACGACCCCGATGGCCGCCGTGATGTCGCCG
>JBGPMJ010000229.1:0-4258 GCA_041486935.1 Candidatus Limnocylindria bacterium
GCTGCGCTGCGCTGGCCATCGCCGACCCTATGCGCTCGTCTGGCCCAGGACGCGTTCGAGGACTCGGACCGGGAACTGGCGGCCGATCACCGAGGCGACCCGCAGGCTCCGCTTGGCCGCCTCGGGCAGCTGGTCGATCCGGGCCAGGAGGAGCCCGTGCAGCGTCTCGGGGATCTCGACCGACTCCACTTCGCCGGTGGCGATCCAGCGGTCCGCGCGACGCTCGATCGCGCCATGCCCGATGAGCATCCGGATGACCTCCTCCACGAAGAACGGGTTCCCCTCGGCGCGGGCGAGGATCAGGTCGCGAACCCGACCTGGCAGGGACTCGATCTCGAGCAGGTTGGACACGAGATCCCGACTCTCCGTGGCCGACAGGGGCTCCAGGCGGATCTCGGTCAGGGCGGCGCCGAACAGCTCGCGCGCCGCGGCCATGAGCTTCCACCCGGCCGAGTCGGTCTCGGCGCGGAGGGAGGCGATGAGGAAGACGGGGAGCTGCGCGGCCAGCGGCAGCAGCTGGCGCATGAGGTCGACCGACGAGGGGTCGGCCCAGTGCACGTCCTCGCAGACCAGGACCACCGGTCCCCGCGCGGACAGGGCCCGGAGGAGGCGGTGGATCGAGGCGATGTAGCGGATCTGCATCGTCTCGGGGTCGATCATCGCCTGCGCGGTCTCCTCGGGATGGAGCGGCAGGCCCAGGAGATGCGCGAGGACGGGCGCCGTATCGGCGGCTTCGTCCCCGAGGAGTTCCGCGAGCTGGCCGTCGAGCGTGGCGCGCGCCTCCCCTTCGGGGGCCCCGAAGGGGAGTCGGAGGGTGAACCGAACGAGGTCGAGGAGGAGGTGATAGGGCAGGTTCCGGCCGTAGGAGACGCAGCGACCCTCGATCCACGTCGGGCCGGCATCGCCGTCAGGCGGCGCCGCGGGCCCAGCGGCTGCCCCATGGCCCGTCGCGAAGCGCTGGAATTCGGCCAGGAGCCGGCTCTTCCCGATGCCCGGTTCGCCCACCAGGAAGGCGACCCGGCCACGACCCGCCGCGACCACGCCGTAGAGCGAGCGCAGCGTCTCCAGCTGGCTCTCACGCCCGACCATCGGGCTCGCGAGGCCGGCCCGCTCGAGGCCGCGCCGTCGTTCCGGGACGGCCTTCGGCGCCAGGACCCGGTAGGCGTGGACCGGCTCGGTCTTGCCCTTCACGGCGATCTCGCCCAGATCCTCGACATCGAACGCGTCGGCCACGAAGCGATGGGTGGCGGCCGTGATGAGAACGGTCCCGGGCTCGGCGGCTGCCTGCATCCGCGCCGCGACGTTCATGGCATCACCGAGGGCGGTGTACTCGTAGCGGAGGTCCGAGCCGACGTTGCCGACGACGACCGGGCCGCTGTTGATTCCGGCCCGGATCCGGAAATCGAGGCCATGCGTGGCCCGCAGCTGCCGGGAGAACTCGTCGGTCGCGACGATCATCTCGAGCGCCGCGTGCACGGCGCGGTCCGGGTCGTCCTCATGGGCGATCGGGGCACCGAAGAAGGCGAGCATCGCGTCACCCTGGAGCTGGGCGATCGTGCCCTCGTAGCGGAAGACGGCCTTCGACATGTGGTCGAAGGCTTCGTTCATCATCGCGGTCCAGTCCTCGGGATCCATGCGCTCCGCGAGGGCGGTGGAACCGACGACGTCGGCGAAGAGCGCGGTCACCGGCTTGCGCTCGCCGGTCAGTTTGGCCGCGCGCATCTTGTCGATGAGCGGCGACGGTGCGGCGGCGGACAGGCGAGCGTGGCGCGCCTCGTCCGTCTCGGTCGGCTCGCCAAGCGCCAGTCCGCAGCTCGCGCAGAAGCGGGCGTCGCCGGGGACGGCAGCCTCGCAGCGCGGGCAGGACAGTTGCGGGGACTCAACCATCATCGGGGCGACATCATAGCGCCCGCGCGGCCGGGGCTGACTGTAAGTCCTCGTTTCCCCGGACGTCTTGCGTTCCGCTACCCTCATACGATTACCGTCATGCGGGAGCGTCCCTGGTGATCTGCTCGAGCTGCGGGACCGAGAACGAGGCCGGCGCGAAGTTCTGCAACGAGTGCGGTAGCTCGATGCAGACAGGCTGTCCTTCGTGCGGCGTGACGAACAAGCCCGGCGCGAAGTTCTGTGGCGGTTGCGGCGCCGCCCTCCAGCCGGGCTCCACTACCTCTGCCGTTCGTGATGTCCCGACCGCCCCTGCTCCTGCTCCCGTCGCCGAGCGGCGCCTCGTGTCGGTCCTCTTTGCCGACCTCGTCGGCTTCACGCCGTTCGCCGAGGAGCGCGACGCGGAGGACGTCCGCGACACCTTGACCCGCTATTTCGACCTCGCGACCGACGTCATCACCCGCTACGGCGGCACCGTCGAGAAGTTCATCGGTGATGCGGTCATGGCCGTCTGGGGCGCCCCGGTGGCCCGAGAGGACGACGCCGAGCGGGCGGTGAGAGCCGGGCTCGAGCTTGTCGACGCGGTCAAGTCGCTCGGCCCGACGATCCAGGCACGAGCCGGGGTCCTGACCGGCGAGGCCGCCGTGACCCTCGGAGCCACGAACCAGGGGATGGTCGCGGGCGACCTCGTCAACACCGCGGCGCGGCTGCAGAGCGTCGCTCCGCCCGGTGCCGTCCTGGTCGGCGAGACGACCCAGCGGGCCGCCAGCAAGGCGATCGCGTTCGAGGAGGTCGGTGAGCAGCACCTCAAGGGCAAGAGCACTCCCGTTGCTGCCTGGCGCGCCCTCCGCGTCGTCGCCGAGCGCGGCGGCCGGAACCGTGCCGAGACGCTCGAGGCGCCATTCGTCGGCCGCGACGACGAGCTGCGCCTGCTCAAGGACCTCTTCCATGCCACCGCCCGCGAGCGCCGCACGCGGCTCGTCTCGATCGTCGGCCAGGCCGGGCTCGGCAAGTCGCGACTCGCATGGGAGCTCGAGAAGTATCTCGACGGGCTGGCCGACGAGGTCTCCCGGCACCATGGGCGTTCGCCGGCCTATGGCGAGGGGATCACCTTCTGGGCACTGGCCGAGATGGTCCGCGGGCGGGCCGGCATCGCTGAGAGCGATGACGACAGGACGAGCCGCGAGAAGCTCGCGACGGCCCTCGCCGGGGATGTGCCCGACGAGGCCGACCGCGGCTGGGTCGCTCCACGACTGGGCGCCCTGCTGGGGATCGAGGAGGCGCCGACCGGGGAGCGCGCGGAGCTCTTCGCCGCCTGGCGCACGTTGTTCGAGCAGGTTGCCGCCCGAAGTCCCGCGGTGCTCATCTTCGAGGACCTGCAGTGGGCCGACGCGGGGCTTCTCGACTTCATCGAGTCGATGCTGGAATGGTCACGGGCCCACCCCATCCTGATCGTTACGCTGGCGCGCCCGGAGTTGCTCGACCGTCGGCCCACGTGGGGGGCGGGGCAACGCAGCTTCACGTCGCTCCACCTCGAACCACTCAGCGGAGCGGCGATGGCGCAGCTGCTCACCGGCCTTGCCCCTGGGCTGCCGGATACCCTCGTGCAGCGCATCGTTGCGCGCGCGGAGGGCGTCCCCCTCTACGCGGTCGAGACCGTGCGCATGCTGCTCGACGACGCCAAGCTCGTCGCCGCGGACGGCGGGTACCGACTTGTCGGCGAGGTCGAGCGCCTGGCCGTCCCCGAAACGCTCCAAGCGCTGATCGCGGCGCGCCTGGATGGCCTCGACACGGCGGACCGCCGCCTCGTGCAGGATGCCGCAGTCCTCGGCCAGACCTTCACGCTCGATGGGTTGGCGATCCTGAGCGGCGCACCGGCGGAGGGTCTCGAGCCGCGCCTGCGGGCGCTCGTGCGCAAGGAACTCTTCGTTCTGAACTCCGATCCCCGATCGCCGGAGCGGGGCCAGTACGGCTTCGTGCAAAGCCTGATCCGAGAGGTCGCATACGCGGCCCTGGCGCGGAAGGAACGCCTCGCCCGGCACCTGGCCACGGCGCACTACCTCGAGGCTTTTGGACAGGACGAGCTGGCCGGGATGATCGCCAGCCACTACCTCGCCGCGAGCGAGGCCAGTCCCATGGGTCCGGAAGCCGAGGCTTTGGCGGCCATGGCGCGCGTCGCCCTGCGCGATGCGGCCGAGCGCGCGACCGCCCTACACTCGCACGACCAGGCGCTGGGCTATCTCGAGCAGGCACTCCGGACGACGAACGATCCAGCCGAGCACGCCGCATTGGAGGAACGGGCGGCCGAGGCTGCGCAAGCGGCCGGCAAGTACGAGGTCGCCGAACGCTACCTGAACGAGGTGATCGCATGGCA
>JBGPMJ010000230.1:0-4257 GCA_041486935.1 Candidatus Limnocylindria bacterium
CCGAGACGCTCTGTCAGCATCCGCCAGCCGAGCCAGTCGTCCTCGGCGAGGCCGTCTTCGAGCGAGACGATCGGGTAGCGGGCGACCCAGTCGACCCAGAAGTCGACCAGCTCGGCGGTGCGCAGGCTGCGCCCCTCCTTCGCCAGGCGGTAGGTCAGCTCACCCTCGGCGGTGACCGCGGCGTCATGGTCGAGCAGCTCGGTGACGGCTGGATCGAGGGCGATGGCGACGTCCTCGCCGGGCCGGTAGCCGGCGCGCTCGACGGCGCGCAGGACGATCTCCACGGCCGCCTCGTTCGACGGCAGGGACGGCGCGAAGCCGCCCTCGTCGCCCTGGCCGACGGCCTGGCCGCCCTCGTGCAGGACGGCCCGCAGGGCGTGGAAGATCTCCGACCCCGCGCGCAGCGCCTCGGAGAAGGTCGGCGCCCCGACGGGCATGACCATGAACTCCTGGAAGTCGGTCGAGTCTGCCGCGTGCCTCCCGCCGTTGAGGATGTTGAACATGGGCACGGGCAGCGTGTGGGCCCGCGCCCCGCCGAGGTAGCGGTAGAGCGGCAGGCCGTGCGCCTCGGCCGCCGCGTGGGCGCAGGCGAGCGAGACGCCCAGGATCGCGTTCGCGCCCAGGTTGCCCTTGTTCGGTGTGCCGTCGAGGTCGATGAGCGTCTCGTCGATGGCCGCCTGATCGGCCGCGTCGGCGCCGAGCAGCGCCGGCCCGATCGTCTCCAGCACGTTCGCGACCGCCTTCAGGACGCCCTTGCCCCCGTAGCGCTCCATGTCCCCGTCGCGCAGCTCGACCGCCTCGTGGGCGCCGGTGGAGGCGCCGGAGGGCACGGCCGCCCGACCGGAGGCCCCGCCCGAGAGGACGACGTCGACCTCGATGGTCGGATTGCCGCGCGAATCGAGGATCTCGCGGGCGTCGATGAACTCGATGGCGGTGGTCATGTGGGGCGGTCCATGAGGGCGGCGATGCCCGGCAGCTCGATGCCCTCAAGGAACTCGAGCGAGGCGCCACCGCCGGTGGAGATGTGGGTCATCTTCGAGCCGAGTTTCAACTGCTCGATGGCGGCCACCGAGTCGCCGCCGCCGACGACCACCGTGACGCCCTCGTCAGCGCGCCTGGCCAGGAAGCGGGCCATGACGCGCGTGCCGTCGCCGAATGTCGGGACCTCGAAGACGCCCAGGGGTCCGTTCCAGAGGACTGTCCGGGCATCCTCGAGCGCCTCGGTAAAGGCGGCCATGCTCGCCGGGCCGGCGTCCACCACCGACCACGAGTTGGGGATCTTCGAGGCCGGTACGAGCTTGTGCTCGGCGCCGCGCGTCACCTCCTTGGCCACCACCACGTCGGTCGGCAACAGGAAGCGCACGCCCTTCTCCTCGGCCAGGGCGAGGATGCGGGCGGCGTCCTCGACCCGTTCGCGTTCGAGCAGGCTCTTGCCGACGGTGTAGCCCATAGCCACGAAGAAGGTGTTGGCCATGCCGCCGCCGACCACGAAGGTGTCGACGAGGCTCATCAGGTTCTCGAGCACGCGCAGCTTGTCCGAGACCTTGGCTCCGCCGATGACCGCGGCGAACGGCTTGGCTGGCGACTCCAGCAGCTGCGAGAGCGCGGCGATCTCGCGCTCCATGAGCAGGCCGGCGTAGGCCGGCAGGAGCTTGGCGATGCCGACCGTCGAGGCGTGCGCCCGGTGGGCCGTGCCGAAGGCGTCGTTGACATAGACGTCGGCGTAGCTCGCCAGGGCCTTGGCGAAGGCCGGGTCGTTGGCCTCCTCGGCGGCGTGGAAGCGCAGGTTCTCGAGCAGGATCGCCTGGCCCGGCTTGAGTCGGGCCAGGGCGTCCAGGGTGCCCGCTCCGAGGGCGTCGCCGGTGACGCGGACGGGGCGCCGCAGCAGCTCGGAGAGCCGCAGGCCCACCGGGCGCAGCCGGTACGTGTCGTTGACCTTGCCGCCTGGCCGGCCGAGGTGGCTGGCCAGGATCACGATGGCGCCCCGATCGAGCAGGTAGGCGATGGTCGGGATCGAGGCGCGGATGCGCGAGTCGTCGACGACCTTTCCGTCGGCGAGCGGGACGTTGAAGTCGACCCGCACGAAGACCCGCTTGCCGGCGGGATCGAAGTCGCGGACGGTGAGCTTGTCCATGGCGTTCGGGCTCCCCGGCGGCCTAGAGGCGGGCGGCCACGAAGCCGACCAGGTCGGCCACGCGGCAGCTGTAGCCCCACTCGTTGTCGTACCAGGCGATGACCTTCACGAAGTCGCCGCCGAGGGACATCGTCGAGGCGGAGTCGATGATCGAGGAGCGACTGTCGCCGCGGAAGTCGCTCGAGACGAGCGGCTCGTCGCTGACACCGAGGATGCCCGCCATGGGCCCCTCGGCGGCGGCGCGGAAGGCCGCGTTGAGCTCCTCGACGGACGCCGGACGCTCCAGCTCCGCGGTGAAGTCCACCACGCTCACGGTAGGCGTCGGGACACGCAGGCTGAAGCCGTCGAACTTGCCCTTGAGGTCGGGGATGACGAGTGCCAGCGCCTTGGCCGCACCGGTCGTGGTGGGGATGATGTTCTGGCCGGCCGAGCGCGCCCGGCGCGGGTCCTTGTGGGCCACGTCGAGGATGCGCTGGTCGTTCGTATAGGAGTGGATCGTGTTCATCAGGCCGCGCCTGATGGTCCAGCCGTCGTGCACCACCTTGGCCGCCGGCGCCAGGCAGTTGGTGGTGCAGCTGGCGTTGCTGATGATGTGGTGGCGCTCCGGATCGTAGGCGCCCTCGTTGACGCCGAGGACGATGGTCACGTCCTCCTTCTTCGCCGGGGCGCTGATGATGACCTTCTTCGCGCCGGCGTCGCGGTGCGCCTGGGCCTTCTCCGCGTCGGTGAAGAGGCCGGTGGACTCGATCACGATGTCCACCCCCAGATCGCGCCAGGGCAGCTGTGACGGGTCCTTGACCTGGAGCACCCTGATCTCGCGGCCGTCCACGACGATCGCGTCATCGGTGTGACTGACGGTGCCGGGATACGCGCCGTAGGTCGAGTCGTGCTTGAAGAGCAGGGCGTTGGTCCTGGTGTCCACGAGATCGTTGACCGCCACGACCTCGACCCCGGGGGTCCGCTCGAGGAGCGCCTTGAGCGACTGCCGACCGATGCGACCGAAGCCGTTGATGCCGACACGGGTGGTCATGCGACGTTCCCTCCTGCCGCGCCCACCGGGGCGCCGATGGTCGACGGATGGATGAGCCCGCCTCCGGCGAGCCTGAGAGCCACGAGGGGCTGCGACCCGACGAGGCCGACGTCGTCGCCCAGGCCGGCCTCCACGATGCGCACGCGCCGGGCGGGGACACGGAAGCCGAAGCGCTCGACCTCCCGACGGGCGGGGGCGAGCCAGCGCTCGCCCTGGTTGCGCGCGACGCTGCCCCCGACGACGATGAGTTCGGGGTCGAAGACGTCCACGAGGCCGACACAGACGGCGGCGAAGGCGCGGCGGGCACGCTCCATGATGGCCGCGGCGTGGGGATCGCCGCGCTCCTCGGCCTCGGCCACGTGGCGCGCCTCGAGGCCCGCCGGGGCGAGGTTCCGCACCAGTGCCGCGAGGCCCGGGGCCTCACCCGAGGCCGCCGCCTCGCGGGCCAGCCGTGCGATGGCCGAACCCGAGGCGATCGCCTCGAGGTGCCCGCTCGCGCCGCAGCCGCATGGCGGACCGTCGAGCTCGACGGGCAGGTGGCCCAGCTCTCCGGCCGTGCCGTCGGGACCGGCGAGGAGCCGGCCGTCGCTGACGACGGCGCCGCCGATGCCGGTGGAGACGGTCAGGTAGACCACGTCGCGGGCGTCGCGCGCGACCCCGAAGGCCATCTCGGCCAGCACGGCCACCTGGGTGTCGCGATCGAGCACGACGGGCAGGCCGAGGGCGTCCGCGACGGCCGGGGCGAGAGCCACGTCGTGGATGTCCGGGCCCATGTTGGGCGGATCGATGATCGTGCCCGTCCGGGGGTCCACCGGCCCGGGGGCGGCGATGCCCACCGCGACGATCGCGCCGCGGTCTGCCGCAGCGACCGCCTCGAGAGTCGCCCGCAGATGGTCGATACAGGCATCGACGACCGCGTCCGGCCCCAGCTCGCCCGGCGTGCGCCCCTCCGTGCGGGCGTGGAGCCGCCCGTCCGGGGACACCAGGGCGGCGCGGATCCGGCTGGCACCGAGGTCGAGGGCGAGGACGGGTCCCGGGGCAACGGGTAACGCGGGGCGCGGTCGCGTCTCGACCCGCGGCATCGCCGCTCTGC
>JBGPMJ010000231.1:0-4242 GCA_041486935.1 Candidatus Limnocylindria bacterium
CCCGTCGCGCTCACGATGCCCGTCAGCGGCATCGGGCTGATCTGGTTCGCCGGCATCGACCTTTTCTCCACGAGGTCGGCCTGGCTGATCGTCGGCATCGTCTTCTACACAGCCGCGATCCTCTTCGTCATCCGCGTCCAGACGCCCGCCGTCGAGAAGGTCGTCGAGCTGACTTCCCATCCGCCCGATCCCGCTGCCGGCGGCCCGCCGGCCGAGCTGTTGGCGACCATCAAGAAGGTCCAGCAAGGTGGCAAGCTCCTGGCGCTCGCGATCGTGGTCATCGTCTTCCTGATGAGCTTCAAGCCGGGGTTCTGACACGTCCGTCGGGCGGCAGGGCTCCGCCTGTTGCTCATACGAACGCGGGCGGAACCTAAGGAGCGCCCACGGGGCCGCGGTCGCTCATGTGCGCGGCGCGTGAACGGATGAGCGGCGTCGGTGCCGATGGCGGTGTCGAGAGGCTTCTACCGCTCCTGCCGCGTGCGGATGAGGACATCCCCGATTGCGCGATCGGGCCGAAGAGGGTAGACTCCCGAGTCGCGGGGTGGAGCAGCGGCAGCTCGTCGGGCTCATAACCCGAAGGTCGGCGGTTCGAATCCGTCCCCCGCAACCAACACCGAATACTGACCAGACGACCCTTGTGCCCGCCCACAAGGGTCGTTTCCTTTGGCGCTCCCCTCAGGGCAGCCGGCCGGCGACCGACTTGGCAAGCTTGGTGGCCGTCTGGACGATCTCCTCGCCCGGCGCCGGGATGATCAGCAGGATATTCGTGGCAAGGCCGTTCTTGAACACGAACATGCCGTTGATGGACGGTACGTAGACCGCTTGGGCCCCGCCGCCCACGTCGACGGACGTGGCGCCTGGCAGCGACGTATACGTACCCAAGTCGAGCGACGTGTTCGCACTATCGAGGACCGTCAGGACGACGATCGGGGCGGCGCCCTGCAGCAGATAGCCACACGCGGCCGACCCTTCGGTCTCGCCTTGCGGCACCTCCAATGCCGTGATCCCGGTCTGCTGCGTGGCGCTCTCGACCTCGCCGGCTGTGAGCAGGTCGCAGGCCTTGCCGGCGAACGTGCCGCCCCCGCCGCCGCCGCTGTCCGTGGTCGCCTCGACCGTCGGCTCGGGCGCGGTCGTCGCCGTGCCGCCGCCACCACCGCCGCCGCTGTCCGTGGTCGCCTCGACCGTCGGCTCGGGCGCGGTCGTCGCCGTGTTGCTACCGCCGCAGGCGGCCAGGACCAGCGCGGCTCCGAACAGGAACGACCATCGGGTGGTGCGACGTGACACGGCCTCTCCTCCACGCGTCCGATCCGCCTGGAGCCGCATGCATGGGCACGCGCGAGCAACCCCGTTCGATCAAACGCAGCGCGAGGATACACGGCTCGTGTGGCCGCGTGGGTCGCCGGGCCGCGATCGTCGGCCGTCAGACCTCGTCGGAGACGCGGAACGAGCGCGCGGCGAGCGCCGTCAGCGCCAACGCCCAGGCGGCGAGGGCCACCGCTTCGAGCGGGACGACCTCTCCACGCGGCACCAGCGTGCCCCGCAGCAGGTCGGCCAACAGCGCCGGCGGCAGGATGGAGGCCGGGACGGCGACGAGCGCGGGCAGCCGCTCGAGCGGGACCACGACGCCGCCCACCAGGAGGCAGGCCAGGTAGAGACCGTTGGCGAGAGCGAGCACCGTCTCGGCACGAAGACTGCCCGCGAGCAGGAGCCCCAGCCCGACGAAGGCGAGGGTGCCGAGGATCAGCCACGGCGCTGCGGCCAGCAGCGCGCCGGGAACACCGCCCTGCGGGTCCCAGCCGAGGAACCAGCCCGCGACCGTCACCAGGAGCAGTTGGAGGGCGACCGTGGCCAGCACGCTCGTGGCCTTGGCGGCCACGAGCGCCCAGAGTGGGAGCGGCGAGCCGGCGAGGCGCTTGAGGACACCGGAGCTGCGCTCGAAGGCCGTGGCGATGCCCAGCGACACGAGCCCGGTGGAGATGACCGCCAGGGCCAGGATGCCCGGCACGAGCTCGTCGATGCGGCGCGCGCCCGCTCCGGCCGGCGCGGGCAGCAGCGGCACCTGGGCCAGGAAGACGAGCAGCGCCACGGGCACGATGAGCGTGACGAGCAGGTTCTCGCCGCGGCGCGTCACGAGCAGCAGCTCCATGCGCGCCTGGGCGAGATAGGCGTTCCAGGCCAAGCGGGGCCTCATGCCTCTGCCTCGTCGCCGGTCAGGCGCAGGAAGACATCCTCGAGGCTCTCGCGTTCGACCTCGAGGGCCAACGGCTCGAGGCGCTTGGCCCAGAGCCACGCGCTGAGCTCGACCAGCAGCTCTCCGGGCGAGCCGGTGGCGAGGCTGTAGACGCCGTCGCGCAGGCGCCGCACGCCGCCAACGTGCACCAGCCGGCCGAGCGCGGCCGCGTCGGTCTCCGAGAGCGGCCCGACCAGCTCGAGACGGACCGAGCGGTGTGTCGCGCCTTCCCGCCCGCCCGGCGGGGCGCGCAGCTCGGCAGGGGTGCCCAGGCCGACCAGCCGGCCGGCGTCGATGATGGCCACCCGGTCGGCCAGCGCCTCGGCCTCCTCCAGCAGGTGGGTGGTGAGGAGGATCGTCGCGCCTTCCGCGCGCAGCGCGCGCAGGAGCTCCCAGGTCGAGCGCCGCGCGGCGACGTCCATGGCCGCCGTCGGCTCGTCGAGGATGGCCAGCTCCGGCCGGCCCACGATGGCCAGGGCGAGCGCCAGTCGCTGCCGCTCCCCGCCGGAAAGGGTCCGGTAGCGGTCGTTCGCGCGCGGCGCCAGCCCCACCTGCTCGACGAGCATGCCCGGCTGGAGCGCCGACGCGTAGAAGGCGGCGAAGAGGCGGACCGCCTCGAGGACGCGGATCTGGCTGTACAGCTCAGCGCGCTGAAGCATGATGCCGACCCGCGCGCGCAGCCGGCTCGCGTCGCGCCGCGGGTCGAGCCCGAGCACGCGCACCTCGCCCCCGTCGGGCGTTCGGTAACCCTCGACGATCTCCACGGTGGTCGTCTTGCCGGCACCGTTGGGACCGAGCAGGGCGATGATCTCTCCCTGCCGCACGGTGAGGTCGAGCCCGTCCACCACGGCCCGACCGCCGTAGCGCTTGACGAGGCCGGCGATCTCGACCGCGGGGCCCGGGGCAGCCACGCTCACGGCGAGGGGCTCGCGGGTGGCAGGATCTTCGCCAGCAGCCCCTCGAGGCTGCCGGAGGGTGGGGGCCCGAACGAGATCACGCGCACGATGCCCGACCCGTCGAGGAAGAAGCTCGTGGGCACGGCGTGCACCGACCACCTCGTCGCGGTCGTCCCGCCGGGGTCCATGACGGCCGGCCAGGGCGCCTTGTAGTCGGTCATGAAGGCGCCGGCATTCGCGGAGCTGTCCCGGTAGACGACACCGATCACCGCCAGACCATCGGCGGCGTGCGCCGCGAGCGCGCCTTTGAGGAGCGGGAACTCGGTACGGCAGGGGATGCACCACGAGGCCCAGAAGTAGACGATCAGCGGCCGCCCCCGGAAGTCCGCAAGCCGTACCGGGCGCCCGTCGAGGTCGAGCAGGTCGAGGTCAGGCGCCGGCTTGCCCTGCAGCGGATGACCGCCGATCACGATGACGTCGTCGGGGCTCCCACCGAGGTTCGTCGTGGCGACGAGCAGGGCCGCCGACAGCACGAGGGCGAGGAGCGCCAGGGCCAGCAGGCGGCGTGGGGTCAGCGAGGGCGGCGTCGGGGCCTCACTGGGAGGTCAGGGTGCCGCTCATCGTCTGCGGGTGGACCTCGCAGACGAAGTGGTAGGTGCCCTTCGGGATGGGCGGGACCTGGTAGGTGATCTTCGCGGGCCCTGTGATGCGCTCGCCCTGGAACAGCGCCGTCGCAAGGTCGCTGGAGGCGTAGATGGCGAAGTTGTGCTGGACGCCGGCATCGGGGTTGTCGAACTCCACCGTGAGGGGCGTGTCCGCCGGCACGGTGAGCGACTGGGTGTCGAAGCCGAGCACGCTGACCGCGGTGAGCTTCTGGTTCGCACTGAGGCTGGCGGCGGGCGCGACCGTCGGGACCGGGTTGACCCAGGCGATGTAGCTCGGAGCGAAGAAGAGCCCCAGGCTCAAGGCCGCGAAGAGGGCGTACAGCGAGACGAGCCGGCCCGAGATCGCGGTTCGCGCCTCGTAGTGCGGCGGCGCATGGCCCTCCTCGGTGCCGCGCCACTCGCGTCCCGCGTCCCGGTACCAGCCGGCGATGGCGACGACGGCCATGGCCAG
>JBGPMJ010000232.1:0-4205 GCA_041486935.1 Candidatus Limnocylindria bacterium
GGCCTGGCCGCGTTCGCCGTGGTCGGCATCGGCGGGGTGGGTTGCGTGCTGGCCGGCCTCCTGGCCGACCGCCTCGGCCGGACGACGTTGACCATCTCGGCCATGGCCGCCAGCGGGAGCTGTTCGCTGGCCATCGGCTTCCTCTTCGGGGCCAGCCCGATCGTCGTCGTCACCCTGGCGGCCATCTGGGGGCTCACGATCGTGGCCGACTCGGCGCAGTTCTCGACGGCCGTCTCCGAGCTGGCCCCGGCCGGGACCGCCGGCTCGGCCCTCTCGCTCCAGGTGGCGCTGGGCTTCATCCTGACCAGCGTGACGATCACCGGGGTGGGGCTGATGGATCCGCTCGGCGACCTCGGCTCGCGTCCGGCCCGTCGCCACGCAGCCCGGAAGGTCGGGCACGTAGGCGGAGTAGTTGCGTTCGGTGCGCTCGTAGACGACGGCGTATCTCATTCGCGATCCTCGGATCTCAGCCCGGCCTGCTTGAGGATACTGCTCCAGGGTCGATGCACCGCCACTTCACGGCGGCTCACCGGTGGCCGTTGGCCATGCGCACCGCCTCCGGCAGGCGGCGCAGCCGCCACATGGCCCAGATCCCCACGAGCGGGCCGAGCGCGAGCAAGCCGAAGGCGACGCGCCAGCCCGTCCCGTCGAGCGGGTCCATCAGCCCCACCCCGGTGATCGTCACGCCGGTCAGGATGAACCCGAGCGCCACCTGGAGCGAGAGGGCCGAACCGGCGGTCCCGGCGGGGGCCAGCTCGGAAACGGCCGTCGAGAACTGTGCCGAGTCGGCCACGATCGTGAGCCCCCAGACGGCCGCCAGGGCGACGACGACGAGCGGGCTGGCCCCGAAGAGGAAGCCGATGGCCAGCGCACAGCTCCCGCTGGCGGCCATGGCGGCGATGGTCAGCGTCGTCCGGCCCAGGCGGTCGGCCAGGACGCCGGCGAGCACGCAGCCCACCCCGCCGATACCGACCACGGCGAACGTGGCCAGGCCGGCCGTGGCCGCCCCGGGCGCGCCGGCGGCGGCGAAACTCGCGGCCAGGAAGAGCGGGACCCACGTCCACATCGCGTACAGCTCCCACATGTGCCCGAGGTAGCCGAGGTTCGCGTAGCGCACGGCGGGCTCCCGCCAGGCCGCCGCCGCGACCGACAGGCTGAACCGTGGCGCGGGCGTCTCGAGCGGGCCGGAACGCGCTCCCAGCAGCACGATCAGGCCGCCCAGGAGCCCGGCGGCGCTGGCGAACACGACGACGGCCCGCCAGTCGACGCCGGCCAGCGCCCCGACGGCGCGGAACAGATGCGGCAACGCCGAGCCCACCGTGATCGCCCCCGTCATGACGCCGATGGCCAGCCCGCGCCGGATGCGGAACCAGCCGGCGATCATCTTCACCCCGACGGGGTAGACCGCGGCCATTCCCAGGCCGGTCAGCGCGCGGAACGGCAGGGCGCTCGCGGCATCGGCGGGGACGAGCGCGAAAAGCAGGTTAGCCCCGGCGGCCCAGGCGGCCCCGGCGCAGAACACCAGCGGACCTGGCAGCACGTCCGTCGCCCCGGTCGCGGCGAGAACCAGGGCGCCCACGGCGAATCCGAGCTGGACAGCGACGGCGAGGAACGTCAGCTCGAGCCCGCTCGTGTGCCAGTCGGCGGCGAGCAGCGGCGCCACCGCGGCGGCGCTGAACCAGGGAGAGAAGGCGAGCAGCATGCCGGTGCCGATCACCGCCAGCGCCCGCCAGCGACCCGGCGGGTCGGCCGGGGCGGCCGCGGCGGCCGGATTCTCGGTGTCCAAGGTGCCTGGGCGACCCCTACAACCGCTCGAAGCGGTCGACGGGCAGGACGAAGACCGTGGCGCCTCCTAGCTCGACCTCGACGGGATAGGGCATGTAGAACTCGCCTGGCTCCATGATCGGCGGCATGGGGTTGACGATCTGCGTCCGCGAGACGCAGTTGGCGCGCACGATCTCCAGCACGCCATCCACCTGCTCGTCGTCGACGCCGACCAGCACGGTCGCGTTCGACTGGCGCAGGAACCCGCCCGAGGAGTGGAGGCGCGTCGTCCGGTAGTCCTTGTCGAGCAGCGCGGACACGAGGGCTCCGGCATCCTCGTTGTGGACGATCGCGACGACGAGTTTCAACACCGGCCCCTGCTGCGGGAGTGACGACGGGCCGAGTATAGCGACGGCGTCACGCGCGGCGGCACGGGTATGATGGCCGCGGGCGCCCACGCCGACGGCATCGGGCGCCGGCGTTCGACGGAGGTACCGGGGACCGTGACGAACCAGCCTGGAGGACGCGAAGCGGCCCTCGCGGCCGGTGCGCGGCTCATCGCGCGCGGCGGCGTCCTCGACGACCAGCTCGACGGGCTCGCGGCCGGGGCGTGCGCGATGACCGGGGCGACGAGCGCGGTCGTCTACCTGTTCGACGGCGACAACGGCGTCCTCGTCGCCGCCGGCAGTGCCGGCCTCGGCGAGCACGCGATGCCACCCTCGGAGCCGCTCACAGTCGGCTCGGGCGCGGACGGCGACCCTGCCACGCGGGCCGTGCGCGGACGGCACAGCGAGATCGTCGCGGTCACGGCGGACATGACCTCGGCCCTGGCCGGCCGCGCGAGCGGCATCGTCGCCATAGGCATCGTGCCGCTCGTGACCGAGGACGCGACGGGCAGCCAGGAGGTGCAGGGTCTGCTCGTGGCCGGCCTGCCGGCCACGCCCGGCGACCCGGTTGCGACGCTGGCGGACCTGGAGGCGATCGGGGACATGGCCGCGGCCGCGGTGCGCGGTGCCCGCCTGGAGCAGGCGCTTGTCGAGCGCTCCGACTGGTACGACCGCGTGGCCCACACCGACCCCCTCACCGGCCTGGCCAACAGGCGCACGTTCGACCGCATGCTCGAGCTCGAGCTGGCCCGCGCCGGACGCCAGGGCAGCCCGGTCAGCGTGGCTATCTTCGACATCGACGGCCTGGCCGCCATCAGCGCCGGCCTCGGTGCCGACGTCGGCGACGACATCCTTCGCCGCGTCGCGGCGACCCTGGCCGACTCGGTCCGCCTCGTGGACACCGTGGCCCGCTACGGCGGCGACGAGTTCATCGTCCTCGCCCCAGGCTCGGCCGGCCGTGCCGTGGCGCAGCGCGTCGTGGATGCCGTGGCGCGCCTCGACCTGGCCAACGGCGCCGGATCCATCACGCTCAGCGCGGGCGTCGTCCGCTTCCCCGACGACGGGGCGAACGCGGAGGAGCTGCTGACTGCCGCTGGGGAGGCGCTGAGCGCCGCCAAGGCCACCGCCCCCGGCACGATCTCCGGGCGGAGCTAGCCGCCGACCTCAGCGACGATGGTCGGCAGCAGGTCGCCGACCGCGACCAGCACGTCGGCCGCCACGCGCTCCTCGGCGGCCGCCGCGTCGACGACGCGCCAGCGCGCCGGCTCGGCCTCGGCGAGGGCAAGGAATCCGGCCCGAACGCGATCGTGGAAGGCGCGGTCATGGCGGGCGTCGTCCTCGAAGCGCGTCTGCTCGGCGGCCGGACCGCGCCGCCGACGCTCCAGTCCCACCTCGACCGGCAGGTCCAGCAGGATGGTGCGGTCGGGGACGAGCCCACCCGTGGACACAGCGGCCACGACCCGCAGCGCCTCGAGGTCCATGCCGCTGCCGTGGCCCTGGTAGGCCAGCGTCGAATCGGCGAAGCGGTCGCACACCACGACCTCCCCTCGCCCCAGCGCCGGCCGCACGACCTCGGCCACGAGCTGCGCCCGGGCAGCGTTGAAGAGCAGCGCGTCGGCGGCGGGGGCGTGGACGAGACCACGGTCGAGGAGGATCCGGCGGACCGCCTCGCCCAGCGCCGTGCCGCCGGGCTCGCGGACCAGCGTCACGGTCAGGCCGCGGGCACGCAGCGCCGCCGCCAGCCGCTCGGCATGGATGCTCTTGCCGGCACCGTCGGGCCCCTCGAGCGTGATGAACCGGCCGCTGCCGACCTGCCTCTGTTCCCTCCTGTTCATCGCCGCGAAGTCTAGCGGTCCGGCCTGGACCCAGGGCGTGGGCCATGCTGCCGTGACGAATGGCACTACCACCTCGCCTGACCCGGCGCGACGGTGGACTGGCGCCTGCCGCCCTTGGGTCGAAGCGCCGAGCGCCTTTGGAGGGAGGATCGATCGTGGCTGTCTACGAGGGAGTCCGAAAGAGGATGGTTGCGTGACCGACTGCGGTGGATCGAGTGAC
>JBGPMJ010000233.1:0-4204 GCA_041486935.1 Candidatus Limnocylindria bacterium
CGAGCAGCGCACCCGGCACGAGGCCGACATAGCTGAGGGCGGAGTAGCGGCCGCCGATGTCGGGCGGGTTGAGGAAGACGGCCCGGAACTCGTCGCTGTGGGGGACCGCCGCGAGGGCCGGGCCGGGGTCGCCGATGGCCGCGAAGTGCTCGCCCTCGTCGCGGCTGCCGATCTCGTGGTGGCCGGCATGCTCGAGCGCCCAGAAGTGCTCCAGGAAGGCCAGCGTCTCGGTCGTCGTGCCCGACTTGCTGGCGATGAGGTAGAGCGTCGTCGAGGGCTCGAAGGCATCCGTGGCGCGGCGCACGGCCTCCGGGTCGGTCGAGTCGAGGACGCCCACGGGGATGCCCTCATCGCCCATCGGGTAGGCGCTCGCGAGCACCTCGGGCGCGAGCGAGCTGCCGCCCATGCCGCACACGAGCGCCTGGCGGAAGCCCGATGCACGGGTGGTGGCGGCGAACACCGCCAGCTCATCCATGTGGCCGCCGAAGTGCTGCGGCGCGTCGAGCCAGCCGAGGCGGTTGGCGACGCGCGCCGCCACCTCCGGGTCGGCTGTCCAGACGCTCGTGTCGCGGCTCCAGATGCGGGCCGGCCAGCCGGCCTGGAGCGCGGCGTCCAGGGCCTCCTCGACCGGCTCGCGGAGGAGGTCGGGGATGCGGTAGCGCTCGATGGCAGTGGGGTCGGTCATCGGTCGGTCCTCTCCTGGTCCCTTCGAGCGATGTGGCGCCGTCCAGTCTACGGAGGAACGCACCGGGATGGGTCCGCGGCCGGGCCGGCCTCCGCCCGTGTCCGGTGACCGCCCTCCGATCAGCCCCCACCGAGGAGGTCGCCGGCCGCGACGACGATCGTCCGGAGGATCCGGAAGCCATCCCGATAGGTCCCGCGCACGTGGGCTGCACAGCGTGCGAGCTGCTGGAGCCGCAGTGTCGCCTCCAGGGCGGCAGCCGGTCCGGGCGGCGCCAGGAGGCCGATCGTCTCGCCGGTGCCCGGGATGGACGGCGCCCCGGGCCCACCGACGACCACGAGCGGGACCCCGAGCTCGGCGAGCTCCGAGGCAAGCCGCTGGAGGTACGCGCTGCGTCGGCCGTCGGGGACGTCGAGCTCGATGACGACCACCGCATCGTCGGCGGTGACCGCCTCGATCGGCCCGTGGCGGAACTCGCTGGGCGTCGAAGCCACGGTGGGGATGAGCGCCTTCTCGTGGAGGAGGAGCGAGCCCGCCTGGGCGACGCCGGCTGCGGCGCCAAAGCCGACGACCCAGACGAAGCGCGCGTGCCCGAGAAGCCGACCGGCCGCGACGGCGGACGTCCAGTCGCGGGCGACCCGCTCGAGGTCGCCTCGCAGGTCCGCCGCGGCATCCCCGTTCGTCGGGAGCGCACCGGCGACCGCGGCCAGGGCGGCCAACGCGGCGAGCTCGGACTTGGTGGCCGCGCCGCCCTCGTCCCCGCTCGGCGTGTGGAGGACGACCTCTGCGGCGGTGGCCAGGGGCGAGGCGGCGTCAGCGGTGATCGCGAGCACCCGCGCGCCGGAGGCCCGGGCGAGCCGCGCCGCAGCGAGCGTCTCCGGGCTCGTGCCGGACGCCGAGATGACCATCGCCAGATCGCCCGGCCGGAAGGACTCGCCGTCCGGGGCGCCGAGGACCGCCGTCGAGGCCTCGCGTACGCTGACCGGCGCTCGGTCGTCGGCGGCCGCGGCGGCACGGAACCAGGACGCGGCCGCGAGCGCCATCGCCACCGAGGCGCCGGTCCCAGCCAGGACGACCCGCTCGGCGGCGCGGCGCAGCTCGTGCAGCTGGGGTGCCTGCCGCTCCGCTGCCGCGAGCGTATCGGCCACGGCGCGCGGCCCCCCGGCAAGCTCGCGCCCCATCTCGTCGGGACCGTCCGGGCGGAGCCGGGCCAGCCGAGCATCGGCCTTGGCGATCATCCCTTGACGCCTCCGGCCGTGAGGCCTGCGACCAGGTAGCGCTGGAAGACGAACGCGATGACGACCGGTGGGATGGCCGCGATCACCCCGCCCGCGGCGAGCAGTCCGAAGTCGACCCCGTGGCGCCCGATGAAGTCGTTGAGCGCGACGGGGACCGTCTTGGCGGCGTTCGTCTGGGTCATCACGAGGGCGTAGAAGAACTCGTCCCAGGCGAGCAGGAAGGCGAGCAGCCCGGTCGAGACAAGGCCCGGGACGGAGACCGGCAGGATGACCCGGATGAGCGCCCCGAGCCTGGAGCAGCCGTCGACCCGGGCGGCGTCGTCGAGCTCGGGCGAGATCCCCTCGATGTAGCCGCGCATGATCCAGATCACGAACGGGGTCACGAACGACGAGTAGATGACGATCAGGGCGGTCTTCGTGTCGAGCAGGTCCAGCCCGCTCATGGTCTGGTAGAGGGGGATCACCAGCGCGATCGGCGGGAGCATGTAGGTCGCCATGAAGATCAGGACCAGGCGGCTGCGGCCGGCGAAGCGAAGGCGGGCGAAGGCATACGCCGCCGGCACCCCGACGACGAGCGCGACCCCGGTCACGGCCGTCGCGATGGTCAGGCTGTTGAGCATCGCCGCCCGGAACCCCTCCGCGCTCGAGTCGGGATTGGCCCCGAATGTGAGGGCCGCGTACCGGTCGAAGGTGACCGTGGGCGGGATGAACGAGAGCGGCTTGGCGAGGAGATCGGCCGGCCGCGACACGCTCGAGATCAGCAGCCAGGCGAACGGGGCCAGGATCGCCGCGAACGCGACGAGCATCAGCCCGTAAAGGACGGCGCTCCGGACCAGGCCCCGCGGCCGGCGGCGGGCGGACGATGCGGCCATCTCAGCTCCTGCCGACCCGGCCCAGGAGCCGGAGGTAGATCGCGGCGAGGACCATGATGGCCAGGGCGATGAGGTAGCCGAGCGCCGAGCCGCGCCCGAAGTCGTAGCCGCGGTATGCCGTCTGGTAGGCGTAGATGGCGATCGACTGGGTCGCGTTCGCCGGCCCCCCGTTGGTCATGATCCAGATGATGTCGAAGACCTTGAACGCCTCCATCGTGCGCAGGACCAGGACGATCAGGAGCGTCGGGGTGAGGAGTGGCAGGACGACGTAGCGGAACGTCGCGACGATCCCGGCGCCGTCCACCCGGGCCGCCTCGACCTGCTCGCGGGAGATGCCCTGGAGGGCAGCGAGGACGAGGATCGCGACGAGCGGGGTCATCTTCCAGACGTCGGCCAGGATCACCATCCACATCGCCGTGTCCGGATTCGACAGCCACTGCTGGTAAGCGTCGATCAGCCCGGACTGGTAGAGGAGCGCGTTGAGCGCCCCGTACTCGGCGTGGTCGATCCAGCGCCACATCAGCGCGTTGACGATCGTGGGCAGCGCCCACGGCAGGATGACCAGCGAGCGGAGCAGCCAGCGGAGCCGAAGCGGCTGGTCCATGAGCAGGGCGAGCCCCACCCCGAGGAGGAGCTCGAGGGCGGTCGACAGGACCGCGAACGACAGGGACCGCCCGACGGCGGCCCAGAAGTCCGGGCTGGTGAGCTCGGTGGTGTAGTTCTGGAGCCCGACGAGGGGCTCCTCGCCCGGTCTCGTGAGGACGACGTCGTGGATGCTCAGCCAGAGCGCCCGCACGAGCGGGTAGGCGACGATGAGCAGGATGACCAGGGCGGCGGGGGTGACGAATGCCCCCGCCGTCCAGGCTTCGGACCAGGTGCGCGGGTTCAGCCGGCGCCGTACCGCGATCACCTGGCCCATCTTCGGGTTTCGACTACTTCTGGAGCGTGGGTAGCTTCGCCGCGACGTCGTCGAGCGCCTGCTGCGGGGTCTTCTTCCCCGTGAGCGCCTCCTGGAGCGCGACCTGGAGCGCGCCCGAGAGCGAGGTGTAGTACGGGACGACCGGTCGCACGACGAGGTTGGTGAACTCGACGTTCGCGGCCGCGAACAGCTCGGGCGCCGTCTTGGTGATCAAGGCGTCCTGGAAGGACGCCTTCCACATCGGCAGGCTGAGCGCCGCGTACTTGTCCTGCATCGGCTTGCTGGCCATCCACAGGGCGTACTTGAGCGCCTCCTCCGGATGCTTGGAGCTCTGCGTGACCGCGATGCCCATCCCGCCGTTCACGCCGGACGTGGCCGTGCTGCCCGCGCCGGGGCTGGCGACGACGCCGACCTGACCGGCGACTTTCGATTGGGCGGGGTCGTTGGCGAGGTTGAACATGTAGGTCCAGTTGAGGGCGAACGCGGCGCTGCC
>JBGPMJ010000234.1:0-4186 GCA_041486935.1 Candidatus Limnocylindria bacterium
GTGCCGTTCCGCAGCGCTTCGTCGGTGCCGATGTGGAAGTCGTGCTCGAAGCCAGCCGTGTTCGTGATGCGGAACGTGTACGTCTGGCCCTTCCTGACGGTGATCGTGGCCACCTGCTGCCCCGCCTGCTCGATCTTGAGGGCGCCGGTCAGCTGCAGCTCGATGACGTCGCCGGGGACCGGTGTGCCGGGCGACGAAGGCGCCGCGGCTGGTGACGCGCCGCAGCCGATGAGAAGTGCGGACGCGGCGACGAGGAAGAGGCCGATGGCGCGCCGGTGGCGCGGACGGGGTGTTTGCATGCGGATAGTTTGGCGCACGGCGACCACCTTCGCCCGCATCGCCGGTCGTTCGGCCCGCGGGCTGCCGGCCCCCTACCGCCCCGACGTCGGGGCGAAGCCGGGCACGAGCCCCAGCCGGATGGCCACGCTGGTCGCCTCGACGCGTCCCGATACGCCGAGCTTGGCCAGGATGTTGCGCACGTGCACGGCCACGGTCCGCTCGCTGATGAAGAGCCGCTCGGCGATCTCGCGGTTGGTGCGCCCCTCGGCGATGATGGCCAGCACCTCGTACTCGCGCGGGCTGAGGTTGAATGGGTCGCGGGGCGGAGGCGGCTCGATGGGCAGCAGACGCTCGCTGATGGCGCGCCCGGTGGCGCTCATGGGGAAGGTCACGAGCGGCGCGCCATCGCCACTCACCGTGTCGGCCGGCGGAAGCCCGGCCAGGGCCTCGACGATCGTCGTCGGCGCCGTCTCCTCCCCGGACAGCTCGACCGGCCAGCGCCCGGTGGCGTCGAGGCTGAGCTGCGTCGCGTCGGCCGCTTCGGGCGCCCCGAAGGAGAACGCCGGGCCGGCCACCACGTCGGATGGACGCCCGGGTCCGACCGCCACGATCGCGGGCCGCGCGCCAGCCTCCGCCCCGGCCTGCGGCAGGGAGATCCGCCCCCGCTGCGCCAGCCGCGCCAGCTCGCGCATGAGCGGCCGGGCGGGCAGCGCCGCCGCCAGCTCCCAGGCCGCGCGCAGCGCCTCCTTCGCCCGCGGCCGCTGGTCTCGCGCCTGAAGGGCGGCGGCGGCCTCCCACCAGCGCGCCCTGGCGGCCGAGTATGGGACGTGCAGCTCGAGCCAGCCCTCGGCGACGGCGGCCCAGTCGGCGGGGTCGGCCCGGCCGCGCAGCCGGGCGTGGTGCGCGCGAGCGGTCGCGACGTGGAGCCGGGCCTCCCGCGTCGAGCCGAGCCCGGCCGGCATGACATCGCCGCCCGTCCGACGCTCGACCTCGGCCACGACCGACGTGGCAAGCTCCCCGGCCGCGGCCACGGCGCCCATGTCGCGCCGCGAGCGGGCGGCGTCGGCGACGGCGGCGCAGACCTCAGCCGTGGTCGAGGCGGCCAGCGCGACCTGGCGGCGGTCGTCCGTCTGGAGGACGCGCTCCCAGCCGCGCCGCGCGACTCGCTCGGCATCGGCGATGTCGTCCCGCCAGAGCGCGAAGCTGACGGCGTTGCGCTGCACCGTCGCTGACCATTGGCCCTCGGGGACGGCCTCGAGCTGGAGGAGGATCTGGCCCACCAGGCGGCTCGCCTCTTCGTCTCCCCGGGACTCGACGAGGACGGCGCCCAGCGCGAGCAGCGGGCTCCAGGCGAGGCGGCTCGGGCTCCACTCGAGCGCCGCCCGGCACTCCGCTTCGGACTCTGCCCAGCGTCCGAGCTTGAACAGGATGTCGGCGGCGTTG
This sequence comes from Candidatus Limnocylindria bacterium, assembly GCA_041486935.1. Taxonomy (GTDB): domain Bacteria; phylum Chloroflexota; class Limnocylindria; order Limnocylindrales; family CSP1-4; genus CSP1-4. Next base: position 1,723 of record JBGPMJ010000234.1, read on the forward strand.
CCGCGCAGGAAGGCGCCGTAGGCCGCCTCCTGGCCCCAGCGGCGCGCCTCCGCGATGCCCTCCTGGACGACGGCCAGGGCGGCCTCGCCGCGCGCATCGAGCTCCAGCAGGTGGGTGCGATTGGCGTAGGTCCGCATGAGGTCGTCGAGTCGCCCCGCCCGACGGGCGATCGCCGCCGCATCCTCGAGGACGACAAGCGCGCGGTCGATCTCGCCACCGTAGCCAAGGTCGACGCCCAGCGTGCACGTCGCGTGGCCCAGCTCGGCGTCGGCGGTCTCCCCGGCGCCGGCGGCCGTCGACCGCGCCTGCTCCGCGAGGGCGGCGCTCTCGGCAAAGCGGCCGTCCAGCATGAGCAGCTGCGCGAGCGACCCCAGGGCGCGCGCCCGCTCGGGCGTCGGCTCGTCGGGGATGAGCTGGGCGGCCGTCTCCAGCGCGTGCTGCGCGCCCACGTGGTCGCCGGCCGCGGAACGGTACTGGCCGAGGCGCAGGTACAGCAGCCCCACCTCGACCTGGAGATCGCGGCGGGCGTGATCGCCGCGCCGCGCGGCGTCGGCCATGGCCGACGCGCCGGCCAGCTCGGCGATCGCCTGCTGGGCGAGGCCGGCGGCGCGGCTGGCGTTGTCGTCGGCGAATGCGGCATCGGCGGCTCGGGCGAGCAGCGCCGGCGTGGAGATGGCCAGCGCGGGGACCCGCGGCTCGCGCGCGTCCACCAGCTCAAGGGCCCGCTGGTAGTGCAGGAGCGGCGTGCCGCCGGGGTCGAGTCGGTCCGCTGCGGTCCCGGCCGCCAGATGGGCGTTCCGGGCGGCGGCGAAGCGCATCGCCGCCTCAAGGTGCCAGGCCTGCTCGGCCGGCATACCGGCAAGAGTCCGGGCGAGCGCGTCGTGGATGGGCTGGCGTTCGGCCGGCAACCCGAGCGCCTCGATCGCCTCCGCGTGGCGTTCGTGGAGGATGGCCATGGTGCGCCGTTCGTCCCGCGAGGTGGACTCGGCCGCGAGGCCGCAGGCGATGGCCTCGGCGAGCGATGCCTTGGACAACCGGCCGTCCGGCAGGTCGACCGCGAGGATCGTGTCCACCGGCAGCGGGCGTCGCGCGGCGGCGAGCAGGCGCAGGCAGCGCGCGGCGCCCACGCTGAGGGTCGCCAGACGGGCGCGCACGATGTCGTCGAAGGCGTCGGACAGCCGGATCCCCTCGTGGACCTGGGCGGCGACGAGCTGCTCGGCGATGAGCGGGTTGCCGCCGCTGCCCTCGACCACGGCGGCCACGAAGGCACCGGACGGCCGCTCGCCGAGCAACGCCTCGAGCAGGCGCACGATCTCGTGCCGCTCCAGCGGCCCGACGCCCAGGTGCTCCACGCTGCCATCGGTCTCGATGGCCGTCGCCAGGCCGCGCATCGGGTGGCGGCGGTGGATCTCGTCGGGGCGGTAGGCCAGGACAAGGCAGACGGGAAGGCCGCGCCCGATGCGCAGCACGGTCTCGACGAAACGCCGCGTGCCGGGATCGGCCCAGTGCAGGTCCTCGAGGGCGAGCAACACGACGCCCTGCCCGGCCAGCCGCTCGAGGGTCCCCAGGATCCCCTCGGCGAGGCGGCTGGCCTGCTGGTCGGGGGACGAGCGCAGCGGCGCCTCCGGTACCACGCCGAGGCCCTCGAGGCGCGTGGCCAGCCCGGGCAGGAGCGCGGCCACCTCCGTGCCGGCTGGTCCCACGACGGCCGCCAGGCGTTCGTCGGGCAGCTGCGCCAGGACGGGCTCGAGCGCCGCCGCGAGCGGCGCGTAGGGCACGCCTCCGAGGGGCTCGTAGGCGGTGCCGCGGGCGACGATCACGTCGGGCAGGTCCGCCAGGCGGAGCTCCAGCTCGGTCACGAGGCGGGAGACGCCGATGCCGGTAGGCCCGGTGAGCGCGAGGCGGCCCGGGCGGCGATCGGCCGCCCGTTCGAGACCGGCCGCGAGGCGTGCGAGCTCCCGATCCCTGCCGACGAAAGCCATCGGCACAGGATACGCGGCGGACGCACGGCGCGGCCGGCCCATGCCCTGCGCCTGCGCGATACTGCGCCCGTGTCCGACCCCAAGCCCGCGATCCACCCGAGCAACCGCCTCAACGAGCTGGGCGGTGAGGCCTGGCTCTACTTCACGAAATCGCTCTGGACGACGGCCTATCCGTCCGAGCTGGGGCACGCGGCACGCAAGGCGCACGGCGCCAACAAGCCGCCGCGGCTGATGGCCCGCCTGATCGAGTTCTTCACGGTGGGCGGCGAACTCGTGCTCGACCCGTTCGCCGGCGTGGGCGGGACGCTGCTGGGAGCCGCCATCTGTCGAACGCCCCGCCGGGCCCTGGGCTTCGAGCTCGAGCCGCGCTGGGCCCAGGTCTACGACGAGGTGGTGCGAGCCGCCCTCGACGAGCGCGGCGGCCTCGGCCCCGAGCTGGCCGACCTCGGGCCCTCCGACCCAGGCGGCCCGCGCCGTTTCGA
>JBGPMJ010000235.1:0-4178 GCA_041486935.1 Candidatus Limnocylindria bacterium
CACGGTCGCCTCGACGCGAACAGCCGCGATGAAGGTCTCGAGGTCGCCGACGCTGTAACGCCGATCACCGCGCGCGTTGATGCGCAGGCAGCGCAGGCGTCCCTGCTCCGTCCACGAGCGAACGGTGTTGGCGTGGACGCCGAGGATGCGCGCTGCCTTCGTCACCGAGACGGTCGAGGCGTCGGGTAGGAGCTGAAGGTTCGTCGTCGGGCTCCGGCTGGAGGTTCTGGTAGGTCGCTCGGGGCGAGCATGGGGCCTACCTACCAGAACTTGCCATGACCGGATGGTCCTGGGACCATGTGCGGCCCCGGAGGCCGCGTCAGCGCTTGGGATCCGCCCGCACGAGGCTGGGATAAGGATCGAAGGCGTCGAGGCGACGGGTGCTGCCGGCCTCTCGCACCGGGATGAGGAACGGTGCCCGCAGCTCGAAGTGCACGTGGGGGTCGGTGCCCCTGGCGTTGCCTGTGATGCCCAGCCGGCCCAGCACGTCTCCGCGCTCCACGTGCTGCCCGATCTTCACGGCGACGCTGTCGAGGTGGGCGTAGAGCGCCCGGTAACCGACGCTCGTGGGCTCGTCGGACTGGATCACCACGGTCAGCCCCGAGCGCGCCGGGACCCACGGCTTCCAGAGCGTGGCTGGATCGACGATCGTGCCGCTGACGACCGCCAGCAGCGGCGTCCCTATCGCAGCGTAGATGTCGACGCCGTCATGCGCTCGCAGGAGCGTGCCGTCGCGCGTCTTCCCGCGGGCGTGGTTGTACCAGAGCACCCTGCCGACGCGCGCCATGAGGAAGCTGCTGACGTAGCGGTAGCGGATCTTGCGGGCCAGCGGAAAGCCCATCGGCACGACCGTCTTGCGCAGCGCGAAGCCCTCCGCGCTCGTGGGTGCGGATCCCGCTGGCGGGCTCAGGGAGGGGCTCGCCGTCGGTGACGGCGAGGGCGACGGCGATGGGATCGGGCTCGACGTCGGGGACGGCGAAGGCGACGGCGAGGGACTCGGGCTGGCTGTCGGCGAAGGCGACGGCGAGGGGCTCGGGCCCGGTGCGAACGCCGCCCAGGTCACCGAGGCGATGGCCAGGACGAGCGCGACCAGGCCAAGCAGCAGGGCCGTCGGCCGTCCGCCACGCGCGGTGCGGTTCACTCCCGTCCGAGCCGCACGTAGAGGATCGCCAGGCCGGCCGTGGCGAGGCCGACAAGGACCACGCCCGCTGCGGCCAGCAGCGGATCCCCGGTCACCGACGGCGCTATGCCGCCGCGCGGGTCGCCGCTCGAGAGCGGTGTAGGGGACGGCGTCGCAGCCGAGGCGACCGTCGGGAGGAGCAGGAGGGCGGCAAGGAGGAGTCCGGCCGCGATGGCGCGGCAGAGACCGAGGGATGGCACCGTCGGAGCCTAGCACGGCAGGGCCTGACGGCCGCCGCCGCCGCTCGTCAGGCGATGGCGAGGTCGGCCAGCGCCAGCGCCAGTGCCAGGGCAAGGAGGGCCAGCCCGGCCGCCAGGGCGACGGCGGCAGCCGCGATCGTGCGCCTCCGGCCGGCCGCGAGCAGCCGCATCGCCTCGTCCAGCTCGAGCGTGGCCAGGATGAGCGGCCGGCCGGCGCCGGCGGTCAGCGTCGGCGTACCGTCCGTGGCGATGGTCGGTGCGCCGGCCACGTAGGCCTGCTCCACCGCCGAGACCTGGTGGACGCGGTGGCGCACGGGGGTCGCCGATGGCGTGCCGGGCGGGACGCGGTCGGGCGCGTCGGCGGCCGTGCCGGTGGACTCGCGAGCGATCACGACCAGCCCCCTGTCGAGCCGTGCCACGTCCACAGCCGCATAAGCGGCGCGCTCCTCGAGGCCGAAGGGGACGGCGTGGATCTCGTCCTCGAGGACCCGCCAGCGCCGGCCGGCGGGGTCCTCGGCCAGTTCCAGGCGACGGCGCCGGTAGACGAGCGGCCGCTCGTTCTCGTCCGGGAACTCCTCGTCGCTGGTGATGCGACCGCGGACGCGGACGTACGGCTCGCCGCGCTCGATGGCCGCGGGCAGGTCGCCGATGGCCACCTGGGGCGCCGCGATGAGCGTGCGGGCGATGCGGTAGCCCGGTCCCACGCGGCGCAGGCCGAGCAACCCTGCGGCGCACGCGGCGAGGCCCATGAGAGCCAGGAGGAGGGGAGGCACGGCCGGATGGTAGCAGCGCCGCCGAGGCGGATCCCGCGGCGAATCGAAGAGCCCAGAGGAACCTTCACGGTCGCGTGGGCTTCGATGTGATCTCCGCCGTTAGCGATCGCTCTCGGGCCCCTCGGGGCTCACCAGGGACCCTAGGGCCGGCTGGTCCCCCCGGTCAACGGGCGTCATCCACGAAGTTCGCGGCTGCGGGCTCGACTTGTCCACCGTCCGTCCACAATCGGAGTCCGTGGCTCAGTCGTGGGAGTCCATGGCTCAGTCGAGCGACCGCCCGGTGGCCGGGTCCAACGCGAACGGTCGCCCGTCGTAGCGGGTCAGCACGAGCCGGCCGCCGACGAGCTCGGCCCCGATCACGACGTCGTCATGCGCCACCCGCCAGGCAACCCGGCCGTCCTCGCGCAGCGCCACCGTCTCCACCTCCCCCTGCACGAGCACGTGCGACAGCCGCGACGAGCCGAGCAGGGCGACGACGGGCGTGCCGCAGGCGTGACTCCAGCACAGCTCGCCGGTCCGTCCCACGAGGGCGTAGACGCGGAAGCCGAACTTCACGACGAGCAGCCCGGCCGTGTCCCACAGCAGCCCCTGCGGCTCGTCGAAGATGGGCGAGGCGAAGCGGGCGGTCCACGCGCCGAGCGGACCTTCGACGCGCAACTCCGCGCGGCAGAGGCGGTCGGGGTCAGGGGAAACGAGAGGACCGTGATCGACGAGGTCGCCGCCCGCCTCGGTCAGGGCGAAGACCGCCGCGGCCCGGTCGCTGCCGGCCCAGCGGTAGCGCGCCGCGAGGCCACCCGGATACTGGACGGCCGAGCGCTGCGCCTCGGTCCCGGTCACGCTCCCGACGGCGCGCCGGCCGGCGACGAGGCGCCCGCGTCGGCGAGCCCGGTGCCCTTCTCGCGGCGATCCTCGGCGATGGGCGCCACGATCGCGTTGGCCAGCATGCGCAGGGTCGCTGGCGGCACCTCGAAGACGGCGTTCTGCGTGCCGGCCGCGGCCCACACGGTGGTGAAGCGGCCCAGGTCGGGGTCCATGATCACGCGCAGCGACCGGGCGTGGCCGATGGGCGGGATGCCGCCGATGACGAAACCGGTCAGCTCATCCGCCTCGCGCGCGGTGGCGCGGCGGATGGCCGGCTCGCCAGCGACGGCGGCCAGACGGGAGACGTCCACGCGGTTGGCGCCGCTCACGAGGACGACGATCGGCTGGGCTGCGCCGTCATCGTCGGGGGCCACGAACACGAGACTCTTGACGATCTGGCCCAGCTCCGCGCCTACCGCGCGGGCAGCATCTTCGGCCGTGTGCGTGCTCTCGGGGAACGTGACGACCTGCAGGGTCACGCCCTTCCGCGCGGCCGCGTCGATGACGCGCTGATGTGCGGGGTGGAGCGGCTCGGGCACGGGCGGGAGTCTAGCACGCGACCCGGCCCTCACCCGCTACGATGGCGGCCCAATGCCCTTCCTGGACCGCTCGCGCCCACCTCGCTCCGTGGCCGCGCGGCTCCACGCGGCGAGCGCCTGGGCGTTCGATTGGGACGGCACGCTGATCGACTCGATCGGGCGCACGCACGCGACCTACCGGCAGCTCTTCGGGGAGTTCGGCATCGCCTTCGACGAGGCCGACTTCCGCGCCCACTACGCACCCGACTGGCGGCGCATCTACCGCCGCGTCGGCCTCGCCGAGGAGTTCTGGCCGGAGGCCGACCGGCGCTGGGTGGCACTCTACGAGACCGAGGTCGCGAGCCTCGTGGCGGGCACGAAGGAGGCACTGGCGGCGCTGCGCGAGGCGGGCGTGCGGCTGGCGATCGTCACGGCCGGCCATCGCGCGCGGGTCGAGTTGGAGATGCGCGCCAACGGTCTCGAAGGCGCCTTTGACGCTCTCGTATTCGGCGACGAGGTGCCGCACTCGAAGCCGGATCCGGCGCCCGTGCAGCTGGCCGCGCGCTACCTCCGCCTCCAGCCGGCGGACCTGGTCCTGGTCGGGGACGCCGACGACGACATGGCCATGGCCCGTCGTGCGGGCGCG
>JBGPMJ010000236.1:0-4127 GCA_041486935.1 Candidatus Limnocylindria bacterium
CGACAGCTCCATCCCGGCGGCTTCGATCGCCGCCCGGTACCCGCGCAGGCGACGGTTCATGACCCCCTCGGGATCCTCGCGCCCGGCAGGATGGGGCGGCTCGACGCCGATGACCAGGATGTCCCGGTGGCCCAGCGCCAGGAGGTGCTCCGCGGCGGCCTGCGCTCCGGCCTCGTCGTCCACCTCCACCGAGGGGAAGTCGGGCAGGGCGCTGGAGTCCACCAACACCATGGGCAGGCCGGCGCGCCGCACCTCCTCCACCTCGGGGTGGTCGGCCGAGAGGCCGATGGCCACGCAACCGTCCACCGTGGTGCGACTCACGGCGTTGGCCAGCGAGCCGTGCAGGGGCGAGATGAAGTGGAGGCCGTAGCCCGATTCCTCGGCCACCAGCGCCACGCCCTCGCTGAAGGCGCCGAAATAGGGGTTGGAGAAGATGATCGAGAGGGCCTGCGGGGTCAGCACGCCGATGGTGGCCGTGCGACGCTGGGTCAGCGCGCGGGCCACGGGATGCGGCCGGTAGCCCAGCGACCCGGCCACTTCGAGGATGCGCGAGGCGGTCGCCGTGCCCAACCGGTCGGGGCTGTTGAAGGCGAACGAGACGGCCGTCTTGGAGACGCCCGCCGCCTCCGCCACGTCGGCGATGGTGGCTCGCCGGGTTGCCTGCTCCACGCTCTTCCTTCCCATCATCGGGCCCGCTATGATGGCGCTGGAAACCGGTTTAGCACACCGGTTTAGTGAAGCTAGCAGGAGAGTGCCCGGCCGTCAATGGCCAGAGGCCACTTTTCGGCCCAGAAGGAGCAGGAGGCGGTTCGGGTGACGCGGCGGATCGCGCTATCGCTGGTGATCCACAACCACCAGCCGGTGGGCAACTTCGGCTGGGTCCTCGACGAGGTCCACGCCACCGCCTACGAGCCGATGATCGGCGCCCTCGAACGCCACCCCGGCGTGCGCGTCGGCCTGCACTACACGGGTCCCCTCCTCGAGTGGCTGCTGGCCGAGCGCCCGCGGACGATGGAACGCCTCCAGGCGCTCGTGGCGCGGGGGCAGGTGGAGATCCTCGGCGGCGGCTGGACCGAGCCGGTCCTGGTGGCGTTGCCCGAGCGCGACCGGATCGCCCAGCTGCGCCGCATGAGCGAGGAGGTGGAGCGCATCTTCGGGCGGCGGCCGCGCGGGGCCTGGCTGGCCGAGCGCGTGTGGGAGCCCTCGCTGCCGGCCGACCTGGCGCACGGCGGCTACGAGTGGACGATCCTCGACGACAACCACCTGCGGGCCGCTTCGGTCGCCGAGGACGCGATGTGGAGTGCCTTCACCACGGACGACCAGGGTGAACGCCTGACGATCTTCGGCACCGAGCAGGGCCTGCGCTACCGCATCCCCTTCGGCGAGGTCGACGACCTCATCGGCTACCTGCGCGACCATGCCACCGAGGACGGAAAACGCGTGGGGATGATGGGCGACGACGGCGAGAAGTTCGGCTCGTGGCCCACTACCTGGGAGCATTGCTGGGGCTCGGGAGCGTGGGTGGATCGGTGCTTCGGCGCGCTCGAGGCCAACGCGAGCTGGCTGACCACGACCACGCCCTCGGCCTGGCTCGACCACGAGCCTCCGGCCGGGCGGATCTACGTGCCCACCGGCTCCTACGTGGAGATGACCGAGTGGGCCCTGCCGGCCGGCGAGGCGGTCGCCTTCCACACCGCGCTGGCGGCCGCTCGGGCCGAAGGCCGTCCCGAGGCGCGCTTCCTGCACGGCGGCTTCTGGCGCAACTTCCAGGCACGCTACCGGGAGATCGACGACCTCCACAAGCAGATGCTGCGCACCTCGGCGAAGGTGGCCGGCATGGCCGACGGCCCCACGAAGACGCGGGCCATCGACCACCTCCTGCGCGGCCAGTCGAACGACTGCTACTGGCATGGGCTATTCGGCGGCATCTACCTCGTGCACATGCGCCTGGCCACGCTGTCCCATCTCATCGCGGCCGAGGATCTCGCCGACGCCGACTCGCGGGCCCGGATCCCCACCGGCGGCGTCACGCCGGACGGCGCCCGGCTCACGGACTGGGATCTCGACGGCATCGACGAGGCAATGCTGGCCGACCGCGCACAGGTGCTGGCGGTGGACCTCGCCGAGGGCGCGGGCATCTCGAGCTGGGACCTGCGCGCCAGCCGGGTCCCTCTGCTCGCGGTGATGCGCCGGCGGCCTGAGGCCTACCACGAACGCCTCACTGCGCACGAGCGGGCGGGCGGCACCACGCCGGGTGCAGATGGCGGCATCGTCTCCATCCACGAGATCGTGAAGGTCAAGGAGCCCGGTCTCTCCGCGCTGCTGCACTATGACGACCACGAGCGGCGCAGCGCGCTGGTGCGCATCCTTGCCCCGGGGACCGGGCTCGAGGACATGCGCCGCGGCGAGGAGGTCGATCTCGTGCCGGTCGAGGCACCGTGGCGCCTGGAGCACCTCGCCGACGGCGAGCTCACGGTGAGCCGAGAGGCAGGCTCGCTCACCCTGACGCGGCGGCTGCGCTGGGGCGGCGAGCGCGGACGGCCCTGGCTCGAGGTCGAGGTCGACGTCGTGAATCGCGGACCGCAGCCGCTGGTCGCCGACCTCGGGCTCGAGTGGAACTTCTGTCTCAGCGGCGGCGGCGGCAACCCCGCCGCCTGGTACGAGGCGGCGCCGGAGCCGGGCGCAGCGCCGGAGCGGACGCGCCACGACTCCTCGGCGGACCTGCCGCGGACGGAGCGCATCGCCTGTGGCAACGACCACGACGGCGTGCGCGTGGACATCACGCTGGCGCCGTCCGGGCGGACCACCTGGTTCCCCATCGAGACGGTCTCGAACTCCGAGGCCGGGTTCGAGCGCGTCTACCAGGGCAGCGCGCTGCTCTTCCGCTGGCCCCTCGCGCTCGCGGCGGGCGGGACGGCGAGTGCGGCGCTTCGCCTCGAGGTGACCGAGATGCGGGACCGCGCGGCGGAGGAGGCGGGGGCGGCGGCGGGGACCGCGCCCGTCTCGTGACGCGCGGGCGCCTGGCCCTCCACGGCCACTTCTACCAGCCGTCCCGCGAGGACCCCTTCAGCGGCCTCGTCCCGCCCGATCCGGGCGCCGCGCCGTACCCGGACTGGAACAGCCGCATCGCCGCTGAGTGCTACGGCCCCAACGCGGCGGCCGGCAACTTCGGTCGGATCGGCTTCGACTTGGGACCGACGCTGGCCACGTGGCTGCGTCGCGAGCGGCCGGAGACGCACGCCGGCATCGTCGCCCAGGGGCAGGGCCACAATGCGCTGGCCCAGCCCTTCAACCACGCCATCCTGCCGCTCGCCTCGGTGCGCGACCGCCGAACCGAGATCCGCTGGGGACTGCGCGACTTCGAGCTGCGCTTCGGCCATCGCGCCCAGGGATTGTGGCTGCCTGAGGCGGCGGTGGACCTGCTCACCTTGCGCATCGCCGCCGAGGAGGGCGTGCGCTACACGATCCTGGCCCCCTGGCAGGCGGCGACGAGGGACCTCGACACGCGGCGCCCGTACCGCGTGGAGGTGGGCGGTGGACGCAGCATCCTCGTCGTCTTCTACGACGGCCCGCTCTCGGCGGCCGTCAGCTTCGAGCCCGGGGTGACGACCGACGCGGCCCGCTTCGCCCGCGAACATGTCGCGCCTCGCGTCTCGGCGCCCCTACCCGACGGGGCGCCGCCCCTCGCGCTCGTCGCCACCGACGGGGAGCTGTACGGCCACCACCATCCCTTCCGAGAGCTCTTCCTGGAGTCGCTCACCAACATCCCGGCAAAGGACCGCGACTTCGATGTCGTCAGCGTGGGCGAGCTGCTGGCCGACCCGCATCGCTCCCACCTGCCGCTCATGGCGATCCGCGACCAGACCAGCTGGTCCTGCCACCACGGTGTCCTGCGCTGGAGCGGCGAGTGCCCCGACGCGGCCGACGGCCGCTGGAAGCGTCCCCTCCGCGCCGCCCTGGATCGGCTCGCTGCGGCGGTCGACGCCGTCACCGAGCGCGAGGCGGGCGAGATCGGCGTGGACCTCTGGGCGGCGCGCGACGCGTGGGTGGACGTGGCCGCCGAGTTCGCCACGGCCGAGGAGGTCGTGGCCCGCATCCTCGCCGCGGGCCTGGGCCTGGCGCCTGCC
>JBGPMJ010000237.1:0-4127 GCA_041486935.1 Candidatus Limnocylindria bacterium
CGCAGAGGACGCAGCGGAAGGGGTCGAACCAGATATTGTAGTTGCACATGAGGCAGCGCGTCGACTCGGCCACGGCGTCGGTGGCGCCGTAGCCGCGCTCGACCTGCGTGTTGAAGTTGACCACCGGGTCGCTCGAGGGCAGGCGCGCCGCGAGCGGGGTCATGGGCACGTGCTGGCGGGGCAGGACAACGTAGAACTCGGGCATCTCGTGGCGCCACGAGCTGACGATGCGCACGTTCGCGTCGACCTCGACCGTGCTCCGTCCGGACAGGTAGCGGTCGATGGCGTAGGCGCACTTCTTGCCGTGGCCAGCCGACTCGATGAGCGTCGTGGGGCCCGTCACGAAGTCGCCGCAGGCGAATACGCCGCGGACGTTCGTGGCGTAGGTGCCCGGGTCGACCTTCACGCGGCCGCGGTTGATCTCGAAGCTGGACTCGACGGGCAGGAAGGTGTTGTCGGCGGCCTGGCTGACGGCCGGGATGACGGTCTGGGCGGGGATCACGAACTCCGAGCCGGGGATCGGCACCGGCGAGCGGCGGCCGGTCGCGTCCGGCTCGCCCAGCTTGTTGCGGATGAAGCGGACGCCGACGGCGCGGCCGTTCTCACCGAGGACCTCGATGGGGCTGGCGAGGAACTCCATGCGCACGCCTTCGCGCTCGGTCTCGCCCAGCTCTTCCTCGTCCACGACGAGTTCGGACCGGGTGCGGCGATAGGCGATCGTGACGTTCGCCGCGCCGTGGCGCAGACTCGTGCGCGAGCAGTCCATGGCCGTGTAGCCGCCGCCGATGACGACCACGTCGCTGCCGACCTCGAGCGGTTCGCCGAGATTGGCCTTCTTCATGAAGTCCACGCCGTACTGGATGCCCCCGAGATCGCCGCCGGGGATGTCCAGGCCGACCGCGTTCATGGCGCCGGCGCAGATGGCGACGGCGTCGTTCTCGGCCTGCAGCCGCTCGAAGGTGATGTCGCGGCCGATGCGCGTGTTGAAGCGGAAGGTCACGCCCAGCCGCTCCACGAGCCGCATGTCCATCTCGATCGCCTCCCGCGGCAGGCGGAAGGCGGGCACGCCGATTAGCATCGTGCCGCCGGCGTAGGGCAGCTCGTCGAAGACGGTCACCTGGTGGCCGGCCACGGCCAGCTCGCGGGCAACGGCCAGACCAGCAGGCCCGGCGCCCACGACGGCCACCCGTGTGCCGCGCGGCGTGATGACCGGCATCTCGTCCGGGATTCCCGACGCCTCGTGCCACTCGACGAGGAACCGTTTCATGGCCCGGATGGCCAGCGGTCGATCGATGTCCCCGCGCCGGCAGGCGCGCTCGCAGGGGGCGGAGCAGACGTACGAGCACATCGCCGCGACGGGGTTGGGCTCCCGGGAGAGGATGTAGCCCTCTTCGAAGCGGCCCTCGGCGGCCAGATTCAGATAGCCGCGGCAGTTCGTCCCGACCGGGCACGCCTCCTGGCACTCGATGTTGCACTGGAGCCAGGACGCGTCGACGGGCTGGACGAGGAATTCCTGGTCGGTCTCGATGGCCACGGGCAGGAGCAACGCCTTTCCGTACTCAGGGACGCTGGGCCGGGGGACTCGCCACCGCTGCGGAATCTATCATCCCACCGAGTTGACGCGAGGGGAACGCGCAGCTACGCTCGCCGCGACGATGCCACGCAGCCCCTGTCCGACGGCTCGGAGCGTCCGATGAGTGCCACGGAGGTCTTCTTCCTGGCCCTCGGGCTCTGTCTCGGCGTCGCCGTCGGTGCCGCGTTCCTCGACGTCGTGCGGGCCAAGCCGGCGCGACCCGAGGTGCGGCTGACGATCACCCACAACGCCCTGCCGCGACGCGACGCGGTCCACGCGGGCGCGGCAGCGGTGCTCTCCTCCCCCATCGTCTCGTTGCGGGATGCCGAGATCTCGGCGGCCATCGGCCGGGAACGGATCCCGATCTCCATCGGGCGCGGCGTCGACCCGGTCCTGGCGGCACTGCGCGAGCCGGCCGTGGCGCGGGTCGCCGCCCCGGCCGCGGTCGCGGCGGCCGCGGGAGGCGCGACGGTCGCACTCGCCGAGCGCGAGCCCGCCGCTGACCCGCCGGGCGCCCCGACGTCCGGCACGGGCGCGGCCGCCTCGGCCCCTGGCGCGGCAACCTCGGCAGTGGCCGCCGACGCGGGCCCCTGCGCCGCCCAGCGGCGGCAGGTCGAGGAGCGCTGCGGTGTCGCGGCCCGGGCGCACGAGCAGGCGGAGGCGAGCGCGGTCGCGCTGCGGGAGGCGCGGCGGGCGTACGACGACGCCTCGGCCCGCATCGACGGGGCCACCCGCGCGAGCGATCCGCGAGCCACCTATGAGGCGAAGGAATCGGCCCGCCACGCGTTCCGTGGCGCACGCGAGCAGGCCGCCAGCCGCGCCGACCTCGAGCGCGCCGCGACCACCTGGCTGAGTGCCATCAACGACATCAACCGCGCCACGCACGAGGCTGCCGAGATCCTCACCCGCGAGGGCCGCGTCGCGGCTGACCTGTTGATGGCCATCGACAAGATGGCCCTCGACGTCGACGCCGCACGGATCACCGCCGAGGCCGCCGCAGAGTCCTGCCGCGACGCCCGCCAGGCGTTGGCGACGTGCGAGGAAAGCGGGACGACGCAGACCACGACCGCGCCCCCCGCACCGGTCGGCGTCGATGCCGCCGGCACCGCAGAGGCCTGGGCCGTCGAGCGTGGCGGACCCCCCGCCATCGCCCGCCTGCTCCAGGGGGACCGCGAGGTGCTGGGGCAGGCCGTCACCGCCCTGGCCGGCGACGACGCGATCGAGCGCCGTCGCTATCGACTGCTCCTGACCGAGCTCGTCGACGCCATCGTGGCGGGCTCGATCGCGCAGGCCGTGCTCGACTTCCCGCCCGGACATCCGTTCTGGAGGCAGTTCGACCGCTCCCAGGGCCGCGACATCGTGGTCGGCCTGGCCTCGCTGGGCTACCGCTACGACGGCGTGGACGGTTTCGTCAACGGCCGTGTTCCCAGCCAGCGGGATCTCTCGCTGGCCGTCGGCTACGCCGGCCTCGATCCGATGCGCATCCGGCGCTGGCCGGACCAGGCACGCATGGCCGAACTCTTCCGCGGCGTTTCGGTCGGCGCCGGCGAGTACCTCGCGGCGACCGCGCCCCAGCTGGAGCTGAGCGACATGCTCACGCTCCTCGGCCGCCGCTCTGAGCCGCTGGCCGACCTGTGGAACGCGTGGGGACGTGCGCGGAACGTGCTCCTTGAACCGGTGGCACAGGCGCCCTCAGTCCAGGCGGATCACCCGTAGGGTCTCGGCGGCGGGCACGCCGACGCGCTCGCCCTCCTCACGCGCCCAGCCGAGCACGCGCTCCTCGAGCTTCTCCGGATCGCGCACCTGGCTGCGATGCTCGCGCAGGGCTGCCACTTTGCGGCCGACGGTGGCGCTGACGTCCACCCAGGCATTGGGCGCCTCCGTCCAGAAGAGCATCAGGCGCGCGACCTGGTGGGGCGCCAGCCCGGCCCTGGCAAGATGCGGGAAGGCCATCGCGTTGCGAGCCGCCGGGTAGACCGAATCCAGGGCCGCCATGGCTGCTGCGCGATGGTCGGTGTGCTGGATGTAGCCGTCGCTGTGGAAGATCAGGGTGGGATCCATGGTCAGCACGGCGTCGGGCCGGAACTCCCGGATGAGGCGCACGAGCTGCTCGCGCAGGGCGAGGTCGTTCTCGAGCGCGCCGTCGGGCCGGTGCAGGAAGGTGACCGCTTCGTAGCCCACGATGACGGCAGCGGCACGCTGCTCCGCCTCGCGCAGTCGGGCCAGCTCGAGGGGGTCGGTGTCGGGGTCGTCGGCCCCCGCGTCGCCGCTGGTGCAGCACACCAGGTGGCCGACGGAGCCGGCGTCCATCCAGCCGGCGACCGTGGCGGCGGGTCCGTAGTCGGCGTCGTCGGGGTGGGCCACGATGACCATGACGCGCGCCGGGCGCTCGGTCAGCTGCTGCGGCTGGGGGTCGGGCATGCCCACGATGCTACCGCGGTCGGGCCGGATCGGCGCCCTGTGCGACAGGTGCGGGCGTTGTAGAATCGCACCCGAGGCGTCGCTCGTTTCCCCCCACGAGCGATGCCTCGTTCGTTTCCCGGCCTCGGTCAAG
>JBGPMJ010000238.1:0-4093 GCA_041486935.1 Candidatus Limnocylindria bacterium
GGACCGTCGAGCTCGACGGGCAGGTGGCCCAGCTCTCCGGCCGTGCCGTCGGGACCGGCGAGGAGCCGGCCGTCGCTGACGACGGCGCCGCCGATGCCGGTGGAGACGGTCAGGTAGACGACGTCGCGGGCGTCGCGGGCGACCCCGAAGGCCATCTCGGCCAGCACGGCCACCTGGGTGTCGCGATCGAGCACGGCGGGCAGGCCGAGGGCGTCCGCGACGGCCGGGGCGAGGGCCACGTCGTGGATGTCGGGGCCCATGTTGGGCGGATCGACGATCGTGCCGGTGCGGGGATCCACGGGACCCGGGGCGGCGATGCCCACCGCGACGATCGCGCCGCGGTCTGCCGGAGCGACCGCCTCGAGGGTCGCCCACAGGTGCTCGAGGCAGGCGTCGACGACCGCGTCCGGCCCCAGCTCGCCCGGCGTGCGCCCCTCCGTGCGGGCGTGGAGGCGCCCGTCCGGGGAGACCATGGCGGCGCGGATCCGGCTGGCACCGAGGTCGAGGGCGAGGACGGGTCCCGGGGCAACGGGTAACGCGGGGCGCGGTCGCGTCTCGACCCGCGGCATCGCCGCTCTGCCCGTCATCTCCCCCCGATTGTAGCGAACGCGGCGAGCCCGGGAATCCGAGAGCCCCGGCCGTCGCCGGGGCTCTCGGAGATGATCGCGGTCGGGATCAGCCGCCGATGCGGAAGACCTTCGTGCCGCACTTCGGGCAGACGCCCGCCGTGGCGGGCTTGCCGTTCTTCATCGTGATCGACTTCGCGTTCTTGATCTCGACCTTCTCCTTGTCCTTGACGCAATAGCCCATGGTCATGGTGTCCGATCCTCCTCCCGGATCCCCGGGTGCTGGTGACGGCGCCAGGCGAAAGGCCCGCCGTCCGTCGGTGTGTTCGCTCCGTCAGGACGCCAGCGGCGCCCAGAGGGATGGCCGCCAGTGCGCCGCCCCCGCGGCATGAACGGCCTCGTCCATCTCGGCCAGCAGGCACAGTGCCTCCAGCCCCGTATCGATGCAGGCGGCATCCGCCCGGTCCTGCTGCTCGCCGGTCACGAAGCGGCCCGTCGGCCGCTGCGCGTAGGCGGTGCAGACGACGCCGGCCCGACAGCCCGCAAGCCCGGCCAGCACGAGCACGGCCGAGGCCTCCATCTCGAAGTTCACGACTTTCTGGCGCCGCATCTCGGCGGCCAGGTCCGGGAACCGGATGGGCAGTTGTGCGATCGGCCGGCCCTGCGCGCCGAAGAACCCCGGCGCCGTCGCGGTGATGCCGAGATGCGCCGGGTGGCCCAGCCGGTGGGCGGCCTCCACGAGCGCGGCCACGGCCACGTAGTCGGCCACCGCAGGGTAGCCCTCGTGCACGTAGTAGCTCGTCGTCGCCTCGAGGCGCACGGCGCCGGTGGTGACGACCAGGTCGCCCAGCTCGATGCCGTCCTGCAGCACGCCGCAGGAGCCGATCCGGATGAACGTCGGCCGCGTCGTGATGGCCAGGATCTCGGCCATCACGATCTCGACATTGTCCGTGCCGATGCCGGTCGAGACGACCGAGATGCGCCGGCCGCGGTACGTGCCGGTGACCGAGACGAACTCGCGGTGCCGCTGCCGCAGCTCGACGCTCTCGAAGCGTGTGGCGATGTGCTCGGTGCGGTCGGGATCACCGGGGAGGAGGATGTACTCGGCCAGTTCGCCTGGTCCGAGTGCGATGTGATATTGCCGTTCGCTGTCCGGTAGCGCGACGCGGGGGTCCGCGATCGGCAAGGCCGTCCCTCGGTGCTCGTGCGCCCGCTCGTGTGCGCAGCTGCGGCGAGGATAGACTCGCCTTCACGCGAGCGTCAAGCTGCTGAGCGTGTTTCGTGCGGGGGCGGCGTGAGCTCGGCGAGGCGTTTCGCGACCCGTTGCGAGAACAGACGTTCGGTTCGTCGACGCCGGGCGGTGGTCACGGCGCCCGCCGTGGCGGCGATCCCGCCCGCCAAGGCCATCGCCGCGAGGCCGGCCATGAGCGGGTCGTCACCCGATCCGGGGCCTCCGCCCGCACCCGGGGCAGGGGTCGCCAGGGCACTCGAGGCCGCAAGGGTGAACGTCGGCGAAGCACCGGGGACCGCCTCGAGCGATGCCGCGCGCCAGACATCGGCTGGGCCGGCGACGACGACCTGCCAGCCGTCGCCGAGCGGGACGACGCGCCCTACGGCGTTCACGGCCTCACCGCGTCCGAGATCCGCCGCGAGCGTGTCCGCCGCCTCCGGCAGCTCGACGACGGCGCTGGCCGTGCCATCGTCGAGGGTGACCGAGAGGCCGGCCACGGCCGCCACCAGGCCTCCGACGCGCACCACGCGGCCGGCGTTGCCGCCCAGGTCGCCGAGTTCCACGTCGATCGGCAGGGTGCCGGCGCCGGGTCCGGCCGACGTGGAGCCGCCTGGCCCGCCACCCGACGCCGCCCCGCCCCCGGCTCGCGACGAGACCCTGCCGACGATCGCTGGCCCGACGGCGACGTCGCTCGATCCACGCGGCACGAGCGCGAAGCGCCGGTCGCTGGCGGTCGGGTACGGGCGGCGGACGACGCCGATCACGGTCGCCGTGCGGCCCTCGGCGAGGGTCGTCGCGGGGATCCCGGCCCGGGACAGTCCCACGACTGGCAAGCGGTCGCCGCCCGGCAGCTCGAGCTCGGCGCGCCAGCTCTCGCCGTAGCGGTGGAGCTGGACGATCCGCCCCGACGCCACGACCAGCCGCCACTCCAGCCCCTCGGCGAGCGGGGCGCGGCTCACGCGGTACGGGGCCGGTTCACCGGCGCGCCCGAGGAGTTCGACCGGCGCATCGGCCGTGAGCTGGGGCGCGCCGTAGTACGCCCCCACGACGCCCGTGACGCGCACGTGGTCGCCCAGGGCCGGCGCCGGATCGCCTTCCACGAGGCGAGCGAGGACGCCGCCACTGGCGTCGGCGATCACGATGCGACGACCGTCGGCATCGAGCAGGCCGGCCGGCACGACGACGATGCCCGCGATCGTCACGTGCGAACCCGGGCTCAGCAGCGCGTCGCGGATGGGCATGGTCGCCGCGGTCCCGGGCGCGCCCACGGGCTGCGGCGTCGGGGATGCGGTCAAGGCGGGCGTCGGCGATGGACCGGCACGCCGCACGTCAGCGGCGTCGCGGATCCACACGCGGTACCCGTCGAGGCGGTCGTGCGCGGTCGCGCGCTGGCCCGCGATGCCGGTCACCTCGAGGCTGACGCCGCGCCGGATGTCGTCCGGCAGACGGCCGGCCCCGGCGAGGGCGAAGGCCTTGCCACGGCCGCTCGCGTCTTCGAGCACGATGGTCGTGGTGCCGGCGCGGCTGACGTCGATGTTGATGACGGTACCGCCGACTCGGACCAGGAGCCCTTCGGTCGATTCGCCGAGCGCGGCGAGGGGCACGAGCAGTGGGGCGGGCAGCGCCGCCGGGCCGAGACGATCCAGCGGGTCGGTGTCGTCGAGGCGGATCTCGAGCGCACCGTACCGCGCACCGATGCGGCCCTCCACGACGATCGTCTCGCCACGCGTGAGGGCAAGCCCCCGCCGACCCCCATCGAGGCGGACGAAGACGCCGCCGCCGGCGTCCTGGATGGCCAGCGTCCGATCATCCACGATGCGACCCGGTTCCACGGTCACGACGCCCCGCACGCGGACGTGCGTATCCACCGGCAGGCTCCTCGCGGCGGCGATGGAGATCTCGGCCGATGGTGTGGGTGTCGGTGTCGCGGTCGGGCTGGGGGTCGGCACCGGGGTGGGCTCGGGCGTGGGGGCAGGCGTCGGCTCGGGCGTGCCGGTCGGAGCCGGCGAGGGGGTGGCGGTCGGTTCGACCGTCGGGGTCGGGGTCGGATCGGGCCGCCGGACGACGTCCGACGGGTCGCGCAGGACCAGTCGATACCCGTCCGTGCCCGTTCCCGAGGCGTCGCGTTGGGCCAGGACGCCGATCAGGGTCACGGTGGCGCCACGCGGCAGGCCCGCGGGAACGATCCCACTGGCCGCGCCCGCGATCACGCGAAGAGCGCCGCTTCCGTCGTCGAGGTCCACCGCGAAACCGTCGCTGAGCGTGTCGGGGCCCCCGACGATGACCCCGGCCACCC
>JBGPMJ010000239.1:0-4036 GCA_041486935.1 Candidatus Limnocylindria bacterium
CAGGGCCTGCATGAACTGCGTGGCGAGGATGCCCAGCACCCCGCCGATGTCGCCCGAGCCGACCTTGCCGGCGACGAGCGCCTCACCGCCGCGGACGAGGAAGACGATCGAGAGCAGGAGGTAGATGAAGATCATCGCGACCGCGGTGCCCACCATAGGGTCACGCAGGAAGCGCAGGCTGTTCGGGAAGGTGATCTCCTCGGTGCTCTTCGAGCCCTTGAAGAGCTGGCCCGTGGCGCCGGCCGCGATGTAGCCGAGCGTCCCGAAGTGGCCCATGGCCACCGGCTCGTTGCCGGTCAACTTCTTCATCCAGGGATGCGCGAAGGCCGGCATGATGACCATCATCGTCGCCAGCCCCAGGGCCGCCGTCAGGATCGCCAGCCAGTCGGTCACCTTGGCGCTGAGCAGGACGACGGTGAGGACCGTGGCCATGAACAGCATGTGGTGTCCGGTCAGGAAGACGTAGCGCAGCGGCGTCAGGCGGGCGATGACGAGCGAGAGGAGCACGCCGAAGAACATGGCGTAGGCGATGTTCGAGGCGAAAGCCGGGTTGGCCGTGACGATGGCGGTGATCGCCTCGTTGGTCGGGACGACGCCCTCGGCTCCGGTGGCGCCCCTGATCAGCTCGCCCAGCGGGTTCAGGGCGCCGACGACGGCGCCGGCGCCGACCCCCAGGACGACGAAGCCCAGCGTCGCCTTGAGGGCGCCACCGATGACCTCGCCCGTGGTCTTGCGGGCCGCGATCAGCCCGATGAGCGTGATGAGCCCGACGAGGTAGGCGGGCTTGCCGAACACCTCCTTGGCGAGGAACTGCACGATGTATGTGATCTGGTCCACGCTCTGACTCCTTCCCTCTGCGCCGGGCAGGGCCGGCGCACGTGCATCGATTGCCTATCGGTCCTTGAGTGCCTCCCCGAGCTTCGTCACCATCTCGGTGAGGCTGACGAAGTTCGTGATCGTGACGATGCGGGGCTTGACGTTGCCGAGCTGTTGGGCCAGCTCCTCGGAGGTGATGATCAGGTCGGCCGTCGCCGAGAGGGCGCGGGCCGAGCCCATGTCGGACACTTCCACGTCGGCCTGCACGCCGAGCTGCTTGAGGGCCTTCTCGGCCTGCATCCGCAGCAGGAGCCCGCTGCCGAGCCCCATGCCGCAGACCGCGAGGATCTTCACGCGATGACTTCCTCCTCTCTCTTGCGGACGGCCTCCCGGGCCTCGTAGGCCGCGATCTGGTGTCGCACGGATGCCACATCGCGGGCCTCGACCAGCGCGCTCCGGCGGTCGTCGTCGGCGATGAAGTCGGCGAGCGTCGCCAGGGCGTTCACGTGCCCCTCGGCGTCCGGCGACGCGAGGCCGATCACGAGGCGCACAGGGTCGTTCTGACGGTGTCCGAAGGGGACCGGGGTCACGAGGGTCACGAGGCTCAGACCTGCCCGGTGGACGGCCGGCGAGGGGCGCGCATGGGCCAGGGCGACGCCCGGCGCGATGACGATGTAGGGACCGAGGGACTCGACGGTGGCGATCATCTCGCCCGTGTAGGCATCCGATGTCGCCCCACTCGCCACGAGTGCGTCGCCCGCGACCCGGACGGCGGCGCGCCAGTCGTCGGCGGACGCGCCGAGCCGGATCGCCGCCGCTGGCAGCAGGTCCGACAGGGTGCCTCGCGCGCCGTCGCCCCCGACGCTGTCCCCCATCGACTTCCCAACCCTCCATCCGAATCCCTCGGTGGACGCGGCTCCAGTATGGCGCGCCCCGATCGCCCATGGCAAGGCAGAATGGGTCGGTGCAGTCGCTCACCGGCACGGCGGCCTCGTCCGGGATCGCCCGGGGACCCTGGATCCTCGTGGCGCCCGAGCCTCCGCCGGCGGGCGGCCGCATCGAGCCGGGGCAGGCCGAAGGGGAGATCGCCCGGCTCGCCGCGGCGGCGGAAGCCGCGGCCGTGGACCTCGAGCGCCTCGCCGAGCGCGTTTCGGGCTCGGGCCATCCCGACGAGGGTGCCATCTTCGACGCCCAGGCGGCGATGGCCCGCGATCCCGCGCTGGCCACGCTGAGCGCCGAGCGCATCCGGGAGCGCGGGGAGGATGCCATCGCCGCGACGCTCGGGGCGGCCGGCGAGCTGGCGGACCAGCTGCGCGCCCTGGGCGACGAACTCCTGGCGGCCCGGGCGGCCGATCTCATCGACGTCGCGGCGCGGGTCGCGCGGCACCTGGCGGGACGGCCGGAGGCCGACGTTCCCCGCCTGGACGAGGCCGCGATCGTCGTGGCGCACGACCTGGCGCCCTCGCTGGCCGCGACCCTGCCCCGCCAGCGGCTCCTGGGCCTGGCGCTCGAGGCCGGCTCGAAGACCGCCCATGCGGCCATCCTTGCGCGTGCCTACGGGATCCCCGCGGTGGTCGGGGTGGCCGGGCTGCTCGTCGCGCTCGCCGATGCCGCGGCCGGCGCCTACCTGGAGGGTCGAGCCCCGACCCTCGCCATCGACGGCGACTCCGGGGAGGTCTTCATCGACCCGGACCCGACTGTCGCCCAGCGGCTGGCCGCTCGCGCCGCGGCCGCGGGCGCGGCGGCCTCTCGCGGGCTGGCCGAGGCGGCGCTGCCGGCGGTGACGCGCGACGGCGTCGAGGTCGTCCTCCTCGCCAACATCGGCACGCCCGACGAGGCGGCCCGGAGCGTCGCCCTCGGCGCCCGGGGAGTCGGCCTCTTCCGCACGGAGTTCCTGTTCCTCGAGCGCGCCACGCCGCCCAGCGAGGACGAGCAGCTCGACGCCTACCGGCGGGTGGTCGATGCGTTCGCGCCGCATCCGGTCACGATCCGGCTGCTCGACGTCGGCGGCGACAAGCCGATCCCTTACCTGCCCATCGAGCCGGAGGCGAACCCCTTCCTGGGCGTCCGCGCCCTGCGTCTCGCGGCGACCCGGCCGGAGGTCTTCGTCACCCAACTGCGTGCGGCGTATCGCGCCGCGGCCCACGGACAGGTCAAGGTGATGGCCCCGATGATCGCCGACGCGACCGACGCCACCACGCTCCTGGAGCTGGCCGAGAGGGCCCGGGCCGAGCTGGAGGCGGACGGCATCGAGCACGGCGAGGTCGCCCTGGGCGTGATGCTCGAGATCCCCTCGGCGATCCTCGTCGCCGACTCGTACTTCGGGCGCATCGCCTTCGGCAGCCTCGGCACGAACGACCTGCTCCAGTACACGCTGGCCGTCGACCGGGGCAACCCGCAGCTCGAGCGCTACCAGGACTCGCTCCACCCGGCGCTCCTCGGTCTCGTCGCGCGGGCCGTGGAGGCCGCCGAGCGGGCCGGCATCGAGCTCTCGGTGTGCGGGGAGATGGCGGGCGACGCCACCGCCGCGCTGGCGCTGGTGGGGCTCGGGATCACACGGTTGAGCATGTCGGCCGGTAGCCTGCCCGAGGTCAGACGGGCGATCCGCGGGAGCGACTTCGCGGAGGTGCGGCTGGCCGTCGGGGAGTCACTCCGCGCGCCCTCCGCCGCCGCCGTGCGGGCCAGGTTCGAGGCTCTCCGGGCGCGCGCCCTCGCCTGAGGGCGCCGTCAGCCTTCGGCCGGCTCGCCCAGCCCGGCCTCGACCAGCTCCTCGAGGGCCCGCAGCGCCTCGACCTCGTCGGGCCCGTCGGCCGCGATCCGGATCCGGTGGCCGCGCTGGACCCCGGCCGTCAGCAGGAGCAGGATCGACTTCGCGTCGACCGTGCGCGATCCTCGATCGAGGTTCTCGACCGTGATCCGGGCGCCGAACCTGCTCGCGGCCTCGACGAAGAGGGCGGCCGGGCGGGCGTGGAGACCGCTCGGGTTGCGCACGATCAGCTCCCTGGACTGCATGGGGTCAGCGCCGCTCGACGAGGAAGTAGGTCGCCAGGGGGCCCTTGCCCTTGATCTCCATGGTCCCCCGAGGCTCGAAGATGAAGGCGTCTTTCAGGCGCTCGTAGGTCGACTCGGTGACGTGGACCCGGCCCGGCATGCCCTGCGACTCCATCCGGCTGGCCGTGTTGACCGTGTCGCCCCAGACGTCGTAGATGAACTTCTTGAG
>JBGPMJ010000240.1:0-4030 GCA_041486935.1 Candidatus Limnocylindria bacterium
CACCGGCGCCGACTGGTCCGCTGCCGCCGAGATCAACCGGCGCATCCTCGAGCTCGGTCCCGACAGCCCTGCCGAGAACCGGCTGGCCAAGGCCCACTGGGAGCTGGGTGAGCTGGGCGAGGCCCGCGTGCACTATCAGGCCGCGCTCGCACTCGACCCCACGAACCGGATCGCGGAGCGCAACATCGACCGGCTGCGGGTCCTGCTGGCCGAGGCAGGCGAGAGGACGGTGCCGGCGGCGAAGGGCAGCAAGGCACCGGTCAGCATCTTCGTCGAGGAGACCGGCAAGACCGGGTTCGCCGGCCTCTACGACCTGCCCACGCCGCGCCAGCTGGCCCAGGTGAACCCGGGCGACCTGGTCGAGCTCGTGCCCCAGGGCACCGAGCTGCTCGCGCGCTCCAACGGTCGGCCGATCGGCAAGGTCGAGCGGGCCGTCGCAGCGCGCCTCCTGAAGCTCATGGCGGAGGGCAACAAGTACGCCGCGGGCGTGACCAGCCTCGGTGACAAGGACGTCCGCATCATCATCCGCGAGGTCTTCCAGGACCCCCGCAACTACGGCAAGGTCTCCTTCCCGACGGCCGCCAAGGTGAGCGACCTGCGGCCGTACACGAAGGGCACGCTGGTGCGGGAGGAAATGGACCTCGAGGAGGATCTGGAGCTCGACGAGGAGGACGAGGAGATCGAGGACATCGAGCGCGTCCTGCCCGCCGAGGTCACCGATGAAGAGGCCTTCGTCGAGGAGCCCGAGGAGCTCGAGGAGAGCTGATCCCCGGCCAGCGCTCACGGCCCGGGCCCGGGCATCGCGCCGGCCGGTCCCGCGACTCGCGCCGTCGCTAGACTGACCTGCGATGGCTGAGCCGCTCTCGTCGCTCATCCGGCCGGACCGGGGCCCGAGCCTGCCCTCGCTCGACCGCTTCGCGCCTCCTCCGCCGCTGAACCTCGTGGTCGCCGAGATCGAGGCCCGCTCCAGCCCCGGCGACGTCGTCATCGACCTCCACGGGCGCGGCGGCTGGATCGCCCGCGCCGCCATCGGCCGCCTGCGGCGGGCCTACGTCCACGAGTCCACGGCGCTCACGCGCCTCGCGGCCGAAGTCGTGCTGCGCCCCCCCGACCTGCGCCACTTCGACGCCGCCGTCAACGCCCTTGCGGCGCAGCCGCGCGGGGAGGTCGGCCTGCGTCAGGCGCTGAATGAGCTGTTCGCCTCGCGCTGCGCGACGTGCGAGCGCACGGTGGTCGTCGACGAGTTCATCTGGGACGGCGACGCGCCGGCCCCCTTTCGCAAGATCTACCGTTGCACGGCCTGTCGCGACCAGGTCGGCGGCGGCGAGGGACGGAGGGTCCCGGTCGACCAGGCCGACCGGGAGCGGGCCCAGTCGGCACCCGCGGACACGGCGGCGCGCGCTGCGCTGCGCGATCGGCTGCCCGTCCTGCACGGCGGCGAGGCGCTCGTGGACGAGCTCCTCGACCTGTGGACCCCGCGCACCCTGGTGTCCATCGAGGCCATCCTGTCGCGCCTCGAGCAGGATCTGCGCGCGGCACCGATCGAGGCCGCGCTGCGCCTGGCCCTGCTCCACGTCCTGCTGCCGGCCAGCCGTCTCAACAGCTATCCCGGGCGCCTGGCCGCGCTGCGCATCGTGGGCGGACACGTCCGGCCACCGGGCGACCGGCAGTGGCGCGAGCGGAACCCCTGGCTCCTCTTCGAGGATGGCTGCCGGCTCGTGCGTGGCTTCATCCAGCGACTCGAGGCCACCCCGGGGGGACCGGTTGCGGCGCGCTTCGGCGACGACCCGGCCGCGCTCGTGGACGGCACGGTCAACGTCGTCATGCGCCGCGGGGTGGCGGAGCGGCCCGAGGCGCGCTGGCTGGGGCCCGGCGAGCGTGGCATCCCCGTCGCGCCGGGCGCGGCGCCCCGGCTCGAGGCCGGTCGCTCGCGCGTGCGCCTCGTGCTCACACAACCACCCATCCGCTGGACGACGGAGAGCCTCTCCTTCGCCTTCCTGACGACGGCCGTCGTGCTCGGCCGCGACG
Source organism: Candidatus Limnocylindria bacterium (assembly GCA_041486935.1). Classification (GTDB taxonomy): domain Bacteria; phylum Chloroflexota; class Limnocylindria; order Limnocylindrales; family CSP1-4; genus CSP1-4. Next base: position 2,029 of record JBGPMJ010000240.1, read on the forward strand.
CCGCCGCGGCGCTCCCGCTGGAACCGCTCTTCGGCGCCGCACCGCGCGCCGAGTGGGGCTGGCAGGCGGCCGCCCTGCGCCGCTCGCTGGGGTCCGTGACCGACCTCCTGGCTGCCGATGCTCGCGCGGTCGTGCTTCTCGAGCCGGGCGGCCCCGAGGCGCTCGTGGCCGGCGCGCTGGGGGGCGTGGAGGCGGGCTACCGGCTGGTCGGCGCCTTCCTTGCCGAGACCGGCGACGCGATCGGCGGCACGCTCGAGTTCGTGCCCCCCGGGGCGCCGGTGCCGGGGGGACCACGCACCCGGGCGAACGTGCCCCTCGACGGCGGCGCGCCGGCGTCCGACCCGGTCGCCTTCCGTCTCGCGGATGTCGAGCGCGCGGTGACCGAGGTGGCCGTGGAAGTGCTGGAGGCGCGGGGCGAGCCGGCGCGCTTCGAGCGGCTGCTCGGCGAGGTCCTGGTCGGCCTCGACCGGAGCGGCGACCTGCGCCGCCTCGTGGGCACGCGCACCTTCGCCGAGAGCGAGGCGCGCAGCGAGCGCACGCTCGATGCCATCGGCATGCTCTCTGGGCCGGCGGCCGAGCCGCCCGACCGGCATGCCGAGCCCGCGGCCCCCGCCCCGGCAGACTCCCCGGAGGGCCGCCCGGGGTCCGACCACGTGGCGCTCTTGCTGGAGCTCATCGACGGCGAGCTGCGCCGCCCCGACAACCCTCGCCTCGTGGAGCTGGAGCCCGGCCGCTGGTGGCTGCGCGACCAGCGCGAGATAGCCGCGGCCGCGCTGCCCCTCTCCGATCGCGTCGAATGGGCCGTATTCAGCCTGCTCTCCACCTCCGGTGGCCTGTCCGAGAGCGCCTTCTTCGACCGCATCGGCACGATGTTCCGCGGCCACGACACGCCCGACGAGGCGCTCGTGCGGGCCTGTCTCGACAGCTACCGCAGCCGGGCCTCCACGCCCGACCTGCTGCTCACGCACGACCAGCTGCAGGCGCGCTACGCCGAGCACACCGAGCTGGCGGGCCTGCTCGTGGAGTACGGTCACCGGCTGGGGCTGCGCTGCTCGGTGGCGAAGCAGGAACAGAAGCGGCCGTACCAGGGTGCTCCGCTGGGCAGCCTCCTCTCGGAGACGGAGCAGCGCGCCTATCTGCCGCTGATCTCGAAGGGCCCCGTCGAGGTCCTCGAGGCCGTGGACGTCATCTGGTACCTGCGCAACCGGGCCACCCTCCTCTTCGAGATCGAGTGGACGGCCATGCTCGGCGACGTGCTCCTCAAGCGCGGGCCGCGCATCCCCGACGACGAGCAGCTGGTGCGCTTCCTGGTCGTCCTGCCGGAACGGGTCGAGCTGGTGCGCTTCAAGCTCGAGCGCTCGCCGCTCCTGCGGCGGGCGCTCGAAGCGCACAACTGGCATATCCTCAAGGCCGATCATCTGCGGGCGCTCGTTGCCCGTGAGGGCGCCGACCTCGACCGCCTCGCGCCCTACCTCGGGCTCGACCCCGAGATCGAGCGCCAGGGGGAGCAGCTGCCGCTCTTCGACTGAGCCGCCCCGGCCCGTCAGACCCGGGCCATCCGCCCATGGAGGACACGTGACCGACGTCGCCACGCGCAGCCCCGTCGACGCCATCGCCGACCGATTCTGGGCCTTCTTCCTGGAGCGCCAGCCGATCTACGCCTCGATGCTCGGCGACCGCCACTACGAGGATCGCCTGGACGATCCCGGCCCGGCCGGGCGCGCGGCCGACCGCGCGATGCTGAGCGGGGTCCTGGCCGCCGCCGCCGATGTGGATCGGGCGGCGCTGGGGGTCGAGGACCGCGTCACGCTGGGCATGCTCGAAGTCGTGGCTCGCGTCCACCTCGCGCAGGACGAGCAGCACCTGCACGAGTTCGGCTCGTTCGACCACATCAACGGGCCTCAGGGGCTCACGGGCGATCTCGCCCGCTACACGGTCGTGGACTCCGACGAGGCCTTCGACCACCTGCTGTCGCGCCTCGCCGCGTACCCCGCCTGGATGG
>JBGPMJ010000241.1:0-4017 GCA_041486935.1 Candidatus Limnocylindria bacterium
GCCTACAGCCACGCCGATGTCTCGCCGGTCATCCGCGATCTCTTCACGACCCGGAAGACGATCGACGAGATCTTCATGGGCAGCGGCTACGGCGGTGGCCTCGACGTCCGCTTCCCGTCCCTGCGCAGCCCGGGCTACGACGTGCACATGGATCCCGAGAGCAGCAGCGGCTTCTACCGCTCGGTCGTGGGCAGCCTGTTGCTGACGGCCGAGCAGGTGACCGGCGCGCCGTTCTCAAGCACCGACGGCGCCCCCGCCGACTTCGTCGTGCCGGGCGACGCCACCGTCGCCGCCACGGGCGCCGCCGACGTCCTCGACGCACCCGGCGGCGCGGTCGTGGGGTCGCTCGGGGCGGGCACGCCGGTGCACGTCGCCGCAGGGCCGCTGGCCGGCGCCGACGGACGAGCCTACCTGACCATCTCCTCACCGATGTACGGGTTCGTGGCCACCGACCAGCTGACGCCGGGCGACTCGACCGGGACACTGGGCGCCGACACGGTGGCGCCGACGCTGCAAAGCGTTCCCGCGGCCGCCACCCCCGCGGCTCCGCGCGTCTTCACCCCGAACGGCGACGGCACCACCGACACGCTGCCGATCGGTTATGGCATCTCGGAGGCCGGCAGCCTCGTGATGACCGTTCGCAGCGCGGCCGGGATCGCCGTCAGGACGGCTGCGATCAACGTGGCCGTCGGCGCCGGCACGGTTACCTGGGACGGCCGCGACGATGCCGGCGCATACGTGCCGGAAGGGACCTACCAGGTGGAGCTGCAGCCACGGGATCTGGCCGGCAACGTCGGCCAGCCCATCACCACCGCCGGGCTGGCCCTCACGTCGGTCAGGAGCTTCGCGGTCACGCCAGGGATCTTCTTCCCGGCCGACGGTGACGGGCTCGCCCCGAGCGTGCGCGTGTCGTTCACGGTGACGAGCGTGGCGGTCGTCGACTGGACGGTGACCGGACCCGACGGTAGCCTCGTGACCACCCCCTGGTCGGCGCGCCCGACGGTCCCCGGCTCGTATTCCTGGACGTGGACCGGTCAGGATGCCGGCGGGGCCAACGTCAAGGAGGGACTCTACAGGACGACGGTCACCTCCACGACCGGCGCGGGCGTCGTCACCTACCGCGGCAGCTTCTGGGTGGGAGCGTTCCGCATGACCCCGTCGAAGGCCACGTTCACGCGCGGCATGAAGGTGACGGTGACGATCCGGAGCGCCGAACCGCTGCTTCGGAACCCGAGCCTGACGGTCACCCAGCCCGGCGTCGCGCCCTACGTCCTCTCCACCACGAGGGTGACGTCGACGACGTACAGGGCCACCTTCACGGTCCGCTCGGGCTCCACCGGCAGCGCCCGGCTGAAGGCTTACGGCATCGATGTCAACGGCCAGAGCCAGGCGAGCTACCTGACAGTCCCGGTCGACTAGGACCCGGCTCATCGTTTCGGGCCGCCGCCAGGCGATCGGACCGGACCTCACACGACCACACCGCATCCCTCCGTACTAGTCGGGGCTGGGACCATCGGCCGATGGTCGCGGTCCTCCATCCGACGTAGGGTGCCTTCCTGGTGGCAGCCTGCCTGCCACCCCACGGAGGTGCGCCGCTTGCCGACCCGTCGTCGCCGCCTGAGCGCCCTCGCCGTCGTGCTCGCCGTCGCCCTCGTCGTGCCCGCGCCGTCCCTGGCCGGCTCACCGACCGCGAGCGGGCAGGCCGGCCCGGCCTCGGGCCCGCCCGACGCACAGGGGCGGCTCCAGCCGACGATCCACTACGAGGACGCGCTGAAGCACGCCGGCGACAGGATCGCCTTCGTGCCGGGCGAGCTCGTGACAGTCCCCTTCCGGCCCCGGCACGACGACGACTGGTCCGTTGGCGGACGCGCGCCGCGAGCGCTGCCCGCTGCCCGCAGGAGCGGGAGGGAGCTCGTGGAGGCAGGCCCCGGGAAGCGCGACACGCAGAACGAGCCGCCGGCGGCGCCCGAGTCGACCTCGGCGCCCGACTCGACTTCGGCGCTCCCGCGTGATCGGGCAGTCTCGGTCGCCGGCGCACCCGAACGGATGCTCGCTGCCCGCGTGGCTCCCGGTGGCCTGCGCCGCGAGGTCTTCGGCTTCCTGCCCTACTGGGAGCTTCAGGACTCCACGACCCGCCTCGACTACGGCGTCCTGTCCACGATCGCCTACTTCGGTGTCGGCGCGGACAAGGACGGTCATCTCGTCACGAAGCGCTCCGACGGCACGACCGACACGGGCTGGGCGGGCTGGACGAGCAACGCGCTGACGAACGTCATCAACGCCGCGCACGCGAACGGCACGCGCGTAGTCCTGACCGTGCAGCGCTTCGGCTGGACGGCCAACCAGTCGAGCGCCTCCACAGCCCTCCTCTCCAGCGAGACCGCCCGCCAGACGCTGGCCGACGAGATCGCCGCCGCCGTCCGCGATCGGGGCGCCGACGGCGTGAACCTCGACTTCGAGCCACTCCCCAGCGGCCAGGGCGCGAACTACGTGACCTTCGTGAGGCAGGTGCGGGCGGCGCTCGACGTGCAGGCGCCGGGCTACCAGCTGACCTTCGACGCGACCGGCTGGATCGGCAACTACGACGTGACCGCGCTCACCGCGCCGGGGGCTGCGGATGCCGTCTTCATCATGGGTTACGACTACCGCACCTCGAGCTCGGGTACGGCGGCCTCCATCTCGCCGCTGACCGGCCCGGCCTACGACCTGACCGACACGGTGGCGAGGTATCTCGAGCGCGCGAGCGCGAGCCAGATCATCCTGGGCGTCCCGTACTACGGCCGCGCCTGGTCCACCACGAGCGATGCGCTGCACGCGCCGACGCGACCCGGCTCCTCGACGTATGGCTACTCCTCGAGCGTGCTCTACGGGACGGCCGTGGACTACGCGACGACGAAGGGCCGGCTCTGGGATGCCACCGAGCAGGTCCCCTGGTCCGCCTACCAATGGCAGAACTGCACGACCTGCCCCACGACCTGGCGCCAGCTCTACTACGACGATGTCGAGAGCCTCGGTGCGAAGTACGACCTGGTGAACGTCAGCAACCTGCGCGGCGCCGGGATCTGGGCGCTCGGCTACGACGGCGCGCGGCCGGAGCTGTATGCGCTCCTCAAGGCGAAGTTCGTGGATGTCGGCGTGGCCGGCCTCCACCTGGGCGCCGAGAACACGCCGACCGCGACCGGAGATACGGCGTACGCCCCCGTGTCCGGCGAGACGGCGGTCTTCTCGCCCAACGGCGACGGGGCGCGCGACGCGCTGCGCATCTCGTATCGCCTCGACCCGGCCATGGACGGGTTGACCCTGAACATCTACCGGATATCGGACCGCGGCCTCGTCGGCGCGCTCTCCCTGCCGGGTCTCGCCGTCGGCGACAGGACGTACGACTGGGACGGTCGTCTCGGTGGCGCCTTGCTGTCCGACGGCACGTACCTGCTCCAGCTCGTCGGCATGCGCGGCGGCATGAGCTACGCGGCGCCGGCGATCGACATGACGGACCCGAAGCTGGCACTGGGAGACGCCACGTTCACGGTGGACACGGTGCCACCGACCATCACGCCCATGAGCGTCACGCAGACCTGGATCTCGCCCGACGGGGACGGACGGCAGGAGGTCACGCGCATGACGGCCGTGGCGTCCACCGGCGCCGCGCGCTGGTCGATCTCGGTCGGCGATGCCGCCGGGACGCCTGTTCGGACCTTCAACGGGGACGGAGGCGTCATCGACGCCACGTGGGACGGTCGGGATGCGGCCGGCATTCTCGTCGCCGACGGCACGTATCTCGCGACCGTATCGGGCGCGGACGAGGCCGGGAACGCGGTCCAGACGGCCGTTCAGATCGGCGTCGATGTCCGTGATCCGCAGGGCACCGTGACCGCGTCCCCGAACGCGCTCGCGCCCGACGCCACGAGCAACGCGTTCTCGCCCAACGGCGACGGATGGCAGGACACGGCCACGATCCGCTGGACCCTCGACGAGGCGGCCGCGGGCACGATCTCCGTGCGCAGCCCGACGGCCACC
>JBGPMJ010000242.1:0-4010 GCA_041486935.1 Candidatus Limnocylindria bacterium
AGGTCGTCGTCGCCTGCGTCCGGGTCAGCGGCACGGTGGAGGCCATCCGCACCGAGGAGGACGGTGATCTGCACATCCTCCTCGCGCTCGACCCGCCGTACGTCGGCCTCCTCCGGCCCGCCAACGAAGGCGTGGAGCTGGGCGACCTCGTCGTGGAGCCCGTCTGCGTCCGCGCCGTGACGCAGGCCAGCGCGGTCGACGCCTGTGCGGCGGATCCCGACCCACTGGCCGGTCCGTTCCCCCAGGTGGGCGACCACGTCTGGATGGAGGGCCGCTACGTGCTCGACACGCAGCACGGCGACTGGGCGGAGCTGCACCCGCTCTATCGCTGGTGGCCCTACGGCTCAGCCTCCAGCCCGGGCCCGGGGACCACGCCGGGGCCGACGTCGAAGCCGTCGGTCAAGCCGCCCGGGACCTTCTACACGCCACCTGGCTGGGACGGCCACTCCGATGTCGACTGCGGGGACTTCGACACCCACGCCCACGCCCAGGACTTCTTCCTCGGCACGGGTGGTGCGCTCGACAACGACCCCTATCGCCTCGACGGCGATCATGATGGGCTCGCCTGCGAGCGGCTCCCGTAGGCGCTCCGGCTTCAGGGGACCTGGCTGATCTCCAGGATGTTGCCCTCGCTGTCCTTGAACCAGGCGGCCTTGAAGGGGCCCATGGTCACCAGGCCGTCGACGAACTGTGCGCCGGGGATCTCGAACTCCTCGAAGACGACGCCCCGGGCTCGCAGGTCGGCAACCAGTGCCTCGATGCCCTTCACGCTCCAGCCGGCGGCGGTGTTCTTCGCGGTGCCGGCGAATTCGGTGCGGTAGACGAGGAACCACGACCCGCCGGTCTGATACCACAGCCCGCCCATGTCCTCGCGGCTGGGTTTCAGCCCGAGCTTCTGCTCGTACCAGGCGCGCGCCCGGTCCAGGTCCGCGGCGGGCAACCGGGCCGAGACCGGGAATCCGTCGAACATCGTGGTCGCTCCCTTCCACAGCGAATGCCGAGAGGCGAAATCATCCCACTCGGGGCAAGGCCCTCGGACATGCCGGGCTCAGGGCGTCGGAGCGGGCGGCGGCGCATCGCGCGATGATGGGCTCCGACCGACGACGACGAAATGAGGAGGCGAGGCGATGTGCCGGAGCATCAAGACGCTGCGTGGCCAGGAGCCGCCGGCGACCGACGAGGAGATCCGCGCGGCGGCCCTCCAGTTCGTGCGCAAGGTGAGCGGCTACCGCGCGCCGGCGAAGCGCAACGAGGCGGCGTTCCAGGCCGCGGTCGAGGAGATCGCGGCCAGCTCGCGCCGACTGCTCGCGTCGCTCGTCACCCGCTGAGGCCGAGCACGACCAGGATCCGCTCGCCCTCGGCCCAGGCGACGGGGTCCTCGGCGCGGATGCGGTTCGTCTCGCGCGACACGAAGCCGAACGAGCCCGGGTCCGACTCTCGCACGTAGGCCGAGCCGGCCAGCTCGGCGTGCCATTCGCCGAGCATGGCCGCGTAGAGGGCGAGCGGTGCGGCCGCCGACAGGTGGGCCTCGAAGCCCGACTCGAAGTCCACCGGCACCATGAGCCGGGCGAAGAAGGCGCCGATGCGGGCGGAAAGCGGATCCGGCGCCTGCGAATGACCGGTCCAGCGCGCGATCGGCGCCGACGAGGTGAAGACGGCGATCGTCGCATCGGGGTCGAGTTCCTCCGCGCCGAGCCGGCCGCCGAAGCCGAGGAACGAGTTGAACACGCCGAGGCGGTCCACCACCCGGATCGGCCCCCAGGAGAACGGGACCTCGAGGGGCAGGTGCGTCTCCCGGTCAAGTCGGGCCAGGCGCCCCCGCCCCTCCACGACGTGCCAGTAGCCGACCCATTCGGGATCGAAATGGGTCAACTGCGGCTCGGCACGCAGGGCGACCAGCAGGCGTGCGCCGCCGGGCTCCCAGGGTCGGTCGGCGTGGATGTCGAGGAAGCCGAGTCGCTCCAGGCTCCGGGCGGCGTCCAGGGTCGCTTCGGACGGCATGGTCGCCTCGCTCAGGCCGGGAGAACGACGGCGATGATCGCGGTATGCAGCATCCTTCGAGGATAGCCGTCTAGACTGCTGCCCATGGCCGAGGCTGCGGCGCCCACGGAACTCGAAGCGCTCTTCGCCACGCTCGATCACGCCCAGCGCGAGGGGGTCCGTGACATGGACCCCGAGACGTTCCGTCGCGCCGGCCACGCGGTCGTTGACGTGATGGCCGACTACCTCGCCGGCGTCGAGCGCTACCCGGTCCTGCCGCGCGTGGCGCCGGGCGAGCTGCGTGCCCGCTTCCCCGCCACGCCGCCGGAGGGTCCGGAGCCGCTCGGCGCGATCCTCGCCGACTACCGCTCCATCGTCGAACCGAACGTGACGCACTGGCAGCACCCGGGCTTCTTCGCCTTCTTCGCCAGCACCGCGTCCGGTCCCGGGATCCTCGGCGAGATGCTGATGACCACGCTCGTGGCCAACGCCATGCTCTGGCGCTCGAGCCCGGTGGCGACCGAGCTGGAGGAGGTGACCGTCGGCTGGCTACGCGACGGCCTGGGCTTGCCACGGGCCTTCGACGGCCTCTTCACGGACACGGCCTCGACGAGCAGCCTCATCGCCCTCGCCGCCGCGCGTCAGTCGGCCACGGGCGACGCGGCCACGACCGGCCTCGCCGACGCGCGACCCCTGCGCGTCTACGCCTCGGCCGAGGCGCACAGCTCCATCGAGAAGGCGTGCATGACGCTGGGCATCGGACGGGCCGGCCTGCACCGCGTCCCGGTCGACGCCGACTACCGCATGGACGTCGCCGCGCTGGAGGCGGCCATCGCCGGGGACCGCGCCGCCGGCTGGCACCCCTGCGCCATCGTCGCCACGCTGGGCACGACCGGCTCCACGTCCGTGGACCCGGTGGCGACCATCGCCGACGTGGCCGAGCGCGAGGGCGTGTGGCTCCACGTGGACGCCGCCTACGCCGGCGTCGTCGCCCTCATCCCCGAGCGCCGGGCGCCCTTCGTGGGCTGGGAGCGCGCCGATTCGATCGTCGTCAACCCCCACAAGTGGCTCTTCACGCCGCTCGACTGCTCGCTGCTGCTGAGCCGGCACATGGACGTCCTGCGGGCCGCCTTCAGCCTCGTGCCCGAGTACCTGCGCACGCTCGACCAGGAGCGGCCGGTCCACGACTACAACGAATACCAGCCCCAGCTCGGGCGGCGCTTCCGGGCCCTCAAGATCTGGTTCATCGTGCGCTACTTCGGGCTCGCGGGCCTGCGCCGTCGCATCGAGGCCCACATCGAGATGGCCGAGCGCCTGGCCACGTGGGTCGACGATGAGCCCGACGCGGAGCTCCTGGCGCCAGTCCCGTTCTCGACCGTCTGCTTCCGCTGGCGCCCGCGCCGCTTCCGGGGCAGGGAAGGGGAGGTAGAAGTCGAGGCGGCCCTGGACGCGCTCAACGCGCAGTTGCTGGAGCGCCTCAACGCGACCGGCGAGGTGTTCCTCTCGCACACGCGGCTGGGCGGCCGCTTCGCCATCCGCCTGGCGCTGGGCAACCTGCGCACCGAACCACGCCACGTCGAGCGCGCCTGGGCGCTGGTGCGGGAGATCGGGGCGGAGCTGGACCGAACGATGGTGTCAGAGAGCAGCGATCGAGAGGAGGCTGGACATGGCGGCGATACGAACGGCGCAGGTGACCTGGGAGGGTGACCTCGTGTCGGGGAATGGCACGGTCGAGCGGGTCGGCAGCGGCGTCTTCGGCGGGCTGCCGGTGAGCTGGGCCTCGAGGACGGAGACGCCGGAGGGGCGGACGAGCCCAGAGGAGCTGCTTGCGGCGGCACACGCGAGCTGCTTCGCCATGGCAATGTCGGGCGACCTGGCCCGCGCCGGGACGCCGCCGGCGCGGCTCGTGGTGTCGGCCGCGGTGACGTTCGACAAGCGCGACGACGGCTGGCGCGTGACTTCGTCCGCGCTCAGCGTGCGGGGCACCGTGCCCGGAGCGACCGCGGAGAGCTTCGCGGCCGAGGCGGAGG
>JBGPMJ010000243.1:0-4004 GCA_041486935.1 Candidatus Limnocylindria bacterium
CTCGCCGCGGCGCTGGGCCGGCCTGGCTGGGCGGGCACCACGGTGAGCGCGACGATGATCGCCGCGCACCTGGCCGGGATCCAGGTCTTCGCCACGGGCGGCATCGGCGGCGTCCACCGCGGCGGCAGCGCGAGCATGGACATCTCCGCCGATCTGGACGAGCTGGCCCGGACGCCCGTGCTCGTCGTGTGCGCCGGTCCCAAGTCGATCCTCGACGTTCGCCTCACGCTCGAGGTGCTCGAGACGCGGGGCGTGCCTGTGCTTGGGCTCGCCACCGACGAGCTGCCCGGATTCTTCAGCCGGAGCAGCGGGCTCCAGCTCCACGTTCGTGTCGAGACGCCGGCCGAGGCGGCCGCCCTGGCGCGGCGCCACTGGGGGCTGGGCCTGGCCACCGGGATCGTCGTCGCCGTACCGGTACCGGAGCCCGCGGCGCTCCCGCGCACTGAGGCCGATGCGGCCATCGACCGTGCCATCGCCGAGGCTGAAGCGGCCGGCATCCATGGCCCGGTGGCCACGCCCTGGGTCCTGGCGCGGGTCGCGGAACTGACCGACGGGCGTTCCATCGCCGCCAACGTCGCCCTCATCGAGCACGACGCGTCGGTCGCCGCGCGCATCGCGGTGGCCCTGGCGGAGAACGACGCCACGTAGACGTCCATCACCCGGCGTCGCCCCCCACGGTGCTAGGATGCGTGGAGCGTCGGCGGGACCGGCGAGCGCCGCGCCATCACGAGGCCCCGCCCGCTTTCCAGCCGGCCGCGCGCGTCTCCCACACGCCCGGCAGCCCCAGGTTTCGCGTCCCGAGGTCCACATTCCCGTGTCCGAGCCCCATCTCGCCCCCGCCATCGACGTCCGCGGCGTGCGGCGCGTCTACCAGGCCAAGCCGAAGGACGTCGTCGCCCTGGCCGGCGTGGATCTGCGCGTCGAGCCCGGCGAGCTCTTCGGCCTGCTCGGCCCCAACGGCGCGGGCAAGACGACGCTCATCAAGATCCTCACCACCCTGCTCCTGCCCACGGCGGGCACGGCCAGCGTCTTCGGCTTCGACGTGGCCGCCGACGCGAAGAGGATCCGGCGGATCATGAACATGGTCGCGGGCGGCGAGCAGTCGGGCTACGGCATCCTCACCGTGCGCGAGCAGCTCTGGATGTTCAGCCAGTTCTACGGCCTCGGCCGGCGCGAGGGCTGGCGCCGCGTGGACGAGCTGATCGAGGCCGTGGGCCTGGCCGAGCAGCGCGTGCAGCGGGTCTCGGAGCTCTCCACCGGCCAGCGCCAGAAGATGAACCTCGCGCGCGGGCTGCTCAATGACCCCTGGATCCTCTTCCTCGACGAGCCGACGCTGGGCCTGGACGTGTCGGCCGCGCGCACCGTGCGCGAGCTGGTCGTCGAGTGGCGGGCGGCCGTCCCCGGCCGCACGGTCCTGCTCACGACCCACTACATGGCCGAGGCCGATGAGCTGTGCGAACGGCTCGCCATCGTGGACCGCGGCCGGATCCTGGCCGAAGGCACGCCCGACGAGCTGAAGCGCCGCGTCCAGCGCGAGTCGATCTTCCGCCTGGAGCTGGACCGGCTCGCCGGCGGAGTCGCCGCGCTGGCCGTCCTGCCCGGCGTCGTCCGCGCCGCCGCAGTGAGCGATGGTGCCGGCGAGGCAGGCCGCGAACGACAGTCGGTCGTGGTCAACCTCGTCCTCGATGACGACGCTGCGCTCGGGGGCGTCGTGGGCGCCCTAGGCAGCCTCGGCGCCCGCATCGTCGCCCTCCAGAAGTCGGAGCCCAGCCTCGAGGACGTCTTCGTCGAACTGGTCGGTCGCGGCTTCGACGACGAGGCCGCGCACCACGCCGATCGACCGGCGCCGCCGCCGGCGACGCTGGGCGAGATGACCCACGACACCGAGGAGGCCGAGCCGCTGGGCTCGGAGGTCACGCGGTGAGCGCACTCGTCCGGCCCGCCGCCGGCACGCCCCAGGCGGATGCGGCGTGGGACCGGCGCAGGATCCTCCTGGCCAACCTCCGCTCGGTCGGCGGGCGGGCCTACCCGCGCGTCCACGGGCTCTTCCGGGAGCCGTCCTGGCTCCTCTTCGAGATCCTCCTGCCCTTCCTGACCACGTCGGCCTTCGTCTTCGTCTACCGCGCCCTGCAGGCGCCGCCGCAGTACGTCGGCTTCGTCGTCCTGGGCGGGGCCATGACCGCCTTCTGGCTCAACGTCATCTGGATGATGGCCGCGCAGCTCTACTGGGAGAAGGATCAGGGCAACCTCGAGCTCTACTTCGCCTCACCCGTGGACATGATGAGCGTGCTGTTCGGGATGGCCGTGGGCGGCCTGGTCATGAGCATGACGCGGGCCGCGGTCGTGCTCGCGGTGGGCACGGTCCTCTACGGCGTGACGTTCACGGTCGACGAGTGGGGGCTGCTGCTGCTGGTCTTCTTCCTCACCCTCGCCGCCCTGTACGGGCTGGGCATGATGCTCTCGAGCCTCTTTGTGCTCTGGGGCCGCGAGGCCTGGCATCTCACGCAGCTGCTGCAGGAGCCGGTCTACTTCGTGTCCGGCCTGAACTTCCCGGTCGGCCGGCTGGGCTTCCTCGGTGCGCTGGCCGTGGCCATCATCCCGCTCGCTGTCGGCCTCGACGCGATGCGCCAGCTCGCCTTCGCCGGGGCTCTCGGCCCGACGGGCACGCCGCCGCCGGAGATCGAGGCGCTCATCCTCGTGGCCATGGCCGTCGCCTTCACCTGGATGGCGCGCGTGATGCTGCGCATCCTCGAGCGGCTGGCCCGCGAGAAGGGCCGCCTGTCGGCCCGCTGGCGATGACCACGCGCGCGACGGCCATCCCGGCCGCCTTCGACCCGGGCCGCGCCGAGGGTCGGGGCAGCGCCGACACGGCGCGCGGCTTCGCCACGGCCGCCCTGCTCGGCTGGCGCATGGAGGCGAACTGGACCGATCCGCTCCTCTTCTTCATCTACTCCGTGGCCAAGCCGGTCGCCAGCGCGCTCATCCTCGTCTTCATGCTCGAGGTCATCGCCGGTCCGGGGGCTCGAGGCCTGCGTGGCTTCGTCATCGTGGGCAGCGCGCTGTGGGCCTTCGTCATGAGCGGCATGGCCGGCCTGGCCTGGTCGGTGCTCGACGACCGCGAGCGATACCGCATGCTGAAGTACGTCTACGTCAGCCCCAGCGACTTCCTCGTCCTGCTCGTGGGCCGGGGGGTCGCACGCATCGCCATCGGGGCCATGGGCGCCCTCATCGTGCTCGCTGTCGGCGTGGTCTTCCTCGGCCTCCAGTTCGATCCGGGCGCGGTGGACTGGGCGATGCTGGGCATCGTCCTCTTCGTAGGGCTGGCCGCCATCGTCGCCCTGGGCGTGATCCTCGCCGCCGTCTGCATGCAGACGCGCCAGGAGTCGTGGTCGTACCCGGAGGCCGTGGCCGGCGCCCTCTTCCTGCTCGTGGGCGCCGTCTTCCCGCTCGCCGTGCTGCCCCTGCCGGCCCAGGCGGCCGGACTTGCCCTGCCGCTGACATGGTGGCTCGAGGGCGTTCGGCTGGCGCTCTTCCCCGGCGGGCGGAGTGCCATCGGTGGTGAGGGTTCGCTGTGGACGGCGTGGACCGGCTCGGCGGCGCCCGACGGTGGCGCCATCGTGGGCGCCTTGCTGGCGACGAGCGTGGTGATTACACTCGTGGCGGCGGCCGCCTTCCGCGTATCCGAGCGGCGCGCCAAGGACCGCGGCCTGATCGACCGTACGACCGGTTCCTGAGGGAGGGCGCGAATGCGCATCTACGAGGGCAGCCCGCGCCAGGACTTCGAGGAGGTCCTCCGCTCCATCGGCGCCTTCCTCGACCAGCGCGGCATGCGCGAGGTCCTCCTGGCCGAGGCGCCCGACGGCTTCATCGTGCAGGGTCTCGTCGTCAGCCAGGCCGGCGCGGGCGGCTGGTCGGAATCGGTCGGCGCGATGAGCAAGGAAACGTTCACTTTCCTGGAAGACGACATCGCCCGCTTCATGGACGAGGCCATGGCGCGGCGCAAC
>JBGPMJ010000244.1:0-4003 GCA_041486935.1 Candidatus Limnocylindria bacterium
AAGTGGTCGCGCAACTCGACGATCTCGACCAGGCGACCGTCCGGCGACTGGCCCGACAAGGTGAGCCCGGCCGCCTCAAGCATCTGGCGATACCGGTTGTTGACCTCGAAGCGGTGGCGATGGCGCTCGTAGATGACCTCGGCGCCGTAGGCCTCGGCGGCCTTCGAGCCCGGCGTCAGCTTCGCCGGGTAGAGGCCCAGGCGCATCGTGCCGCCCTTGTCCTCCAGCTCGCGCTGGTCGGGCATGAAGTCGATGACCGGGTGGTCGGTGAAGAGGTCGAACTCGGTGGAGTTGGCGCCGGGCGCACCGGCCACGTCGCGGGCGATCTCGATGACGCCGCACTGGAGGCCGAGGCACAGGCCGAGGTAGGGCACGCGCCGCTCGCGGGCGTAGCGCGCGGCCAGCACCTTGCCCTCGATGCCGCGATGGCCGAAGCCGCCCGGCACGAGGATGCCCGCCGCGCCCGCCAGGCGCTCCTCGTGGTTCTCCGGCGTGAGCGTCTCCGAATCCACCCAGCGGATGCGGATGTTGCGCTCGTTGGCCCAGCCCGCGTGGCGCAGGGCCTCGCTCACCGAGAGGTAGGCGTCGGGCAGCTCGATGTACTTGCCGACGAGGGCGATCTCCAGCTCCGGCTTGGGGCGCTTGATGCGCTCCACGAGCGCCCGCCAGCTGGCGAGGTCGGCGGGCTTCGCCTCGAGGCGCAGGTCGCGCACCACGAGCTCGCCCAGGCCCTGGGCCTCGAACATCAGCGGGACCTCGTAGATCGTCTCCGCCGTCTCGGCCGTGATGACCGCCTCGGTGGGCACGTCGGTGAAGAGGGCGATCTTGTCGCGCACTTCCTGGCTCACCGGGTGGTCGGAGCGCAGGATGATGACGTCGGGCTGGATGCCGATGCCGCGCAGCTCCTTGACCGAGTGCTGGGTCGGCTTCGTCTTCAGCTCGCCGGTCGCGGCGAGGGCGGGCAGCAGCGTGACGTGGACGTAGAGCACGTTCGTGCGCCCCACGTCCTTGCGCATCTGGCGGATGGCCTCGAGGAAGGGCAGCGACTCGATGTCGCCGACCGTGCCACCCACCTCCACGATGACGACGTCGGCGCGCCCGTCGCGGGCCACGCGCTGGATGCGCTCCTTGATCTCGTTCGTGATGTGGGGGATGACCTGGACCGTGCCGCCGAGGTAGTCGCCGCGGCGCTCCTTGGCGATGACCGCCTGGTAGATGCGCCCGGTCGTGACGTTGCTGAGCTGGCTCAGGTTCTCGTCGATGAAGCGCTCGTAGTGGCCCAGGTCCAGGTCCGTCTCGGCGCCGTCGTCGGTGACGAAGACCTCGCCGTGCTGGTAGGGCGACATCGTCCCCGGGTCGACGTTGATGTACGGGTCGAGCTTGAGGATCGAGACGGAGAGGCCGCGGCTCTTGAGCAGGCGCCCGATGCTCGCGGCGGTGATGCCTTTGCCGAGCGAGGAGGTCACGCCTCCGGTCACAAAGACATACTTCGCCATGGGTCGGGTCCTCCGGGGGTTTTTCGAATGATACAGAGTCGGGAGCCCGGCCGCACGTCGGCGGCTACGGCGCTGGCGCCGTCCGGCCCTCGCCCCAGAACTCCGGGCCGCAGATGAAGTCGCGCGCCGGGCGGCCGTGCGTCGCGTGCCACCGCTCCAGGTCCGCCGCGTCGCGCGGCAGTTCCCCGTTCGCGAAGGCGGCGCGGGCCCATGCCCCGATCTCCGAGAAGCGGCCCCAGACACGGTAGGGCCAGCCCACCTCGCGGCACCAGCGCTCGAGGCTGCCCTTGGCGAAGACGACGTCGGCATGGTGGGCCGCGTAGCGATCGCTCGTCCCGTCGCCGATGAAGACGACCACTCGCCCGCCGGCCTGGTGGGCGCGCACCCGCTCGCGCTTGCAGGTACCACACACGAAGCAGGCCGGATGGCCGTAGGGGAAGGCCATCGAGTCGGGGCCGGCGACGGGGTTGTCGTTGGTGGCCACGGGCAGCGCCGCGAGCTCCGCACCCAGCCGTGCCAGGTTGGATTCGACGTAGAAGCCGAGCCCGTCGCTGACGACCTCGAGCTTCGCGCCCGCCGCGCGCACCGTGGCCACGAAGCCGGCGAACGTTTCATCCTGGGGCAGCGACGCAGCCGTCGCACGCAGCAGCTCCGGGTCGTCGGGCAGGACGGCCATGTCCCACTCCATGAGCTCGCGGGAGCCGATGCGACCGGCGTCGTAGTCGGCGTCCTTTGCCGCGAGGAGCTCGGGGTCGGAGTAGAAGCGCGCGAGGAGCGCGTCGCCGACGTCCTCGCGCGAGATCGTGCCGTCGTAGTCGACGAGAAAGCTGACGGGGACGGCGTCGGGCGGGAAGACCGGCACGTGCGGCGCGCGACTCACGCTGCGCAGGATACCGGGGCAGCGGCGACGGGGCGCTCAGCCTGCCGACGGGGACCGCGCCGCTCGAACCAGCAGCCGCCGCCCGTCGCCTCGGGCGATGAGGATGCCGGCGCCGATGATCGCGCCACCCACGATCTGGCCGGGCACGATGACCTCACTGAGCACCAGCGCACCGACGACCACGGCCACCACGGGCGAGAGGAACTGGTAGTTCGTGACGCGCGTGGGCCCCAAGAGCCGCACGGCCCGGAAGTTCACCACGTTGCCCACGGCCACGGAGAGCAGCGCCGAGAAGGCGATCGCGACCCAGGCCAGCATCGGCACCGCGCCGAGGTCCACGTCGCGCAGCTGGACGACGCCGAGCGGCACCATCACCGCCGTTCCCGCCAGCGCCGCCCAGGTGGTCATGCGCAACGAGGAGTGCCGCCGCAGGACGGATGCCGCGAGGGCCACGTAGACGGCCCAGAAGAGGTCGCCCAGGAGCGTCAGCGCCGGACCCACGAGATCCGCGTCAAGCTGCAACCCGCGACCCGCGGCGACCACGACGACGACTCCGGCGAGGGCGACGCCGATGCCCAGGACCTTCTCGCGGTCCACGGCGTCCGTGCCGACGATGGCCGCGATGAGCGCCACCATCACCGGCGTGGCCGCCACGAGCAGCGCCGATTCCCCGGCGCCGGTCGACTGCAGGGCGGTCGACCAGAGCATCTGGTAACCGCCGTACCCCAGCGCACCGAGGCAGGCGACCATCGTCAGGTCTCGCCGGGGGAGGCCGACACTGCCCTCGCGCCGCCACAGGTAGGCCAGCATCAAGAGCGCCGCGACGGCATACCGCACCAGCTGCGCACCGACCGGCGGCAGGACGCCGACCACGTACTTCATGGCCACGAAGTTCGAGCCCCAGAAGACGACGACGCCAAGGACCGCCGCCTCGGCGAGGCGACGGTCCCGAGCGGCGGCGGCCGCCGTCTGCGGCCGCGGTGGGATCAGCGTGGTCAGGCGGCCTCGGGCTCGAGCTCGAGCGCCTCCTCGTCCGCCTCCTCGGTCAGCTTCAGCCAGACGAAGAGCCCGGCGAGCACGAGGAGCGGCAAGACCACGAGCATGGCCAGCGTGACGCCGAGCGCCGTGGCGACGATCTTCAATGCCTTCATGGTTGCGACCTCCGTTGCGCGTGGCGCCGGTCGAGACCGGCTGATCAGGTGGTCTGGGTAGCGGCCGCAGGGGCGGCGCCGGCCTTCGGCCCGGCCCCCTCGTTCCGCCAGGCGGGGCCCTGCTCGATCATCCGTTCGAGGTCTTCCTTGGTGAACTCGGCGAGGACGTGCTGCATGCCCGCCTGCCCGGCCATCAGCAGGCGCAGCACGAAGGCGCCGTCCTGCTCGAAGAAGAAGATGTCGCGCGGTTTCTGCTCGTCGATCCAGCGGCCGATGACGCGGAGCGCCCTCTCGTAGCGGCCGGCGGCGGCGAAGTCGGGCACGGGCTGCCCCGCGTTGCGCCGCGCCATGGCCTCGTCCATGAAGCGGGCGATGTCGTCTTCCAGGAAAGTGAACGTTTCCTTGCTCATCGCGCCGACCGATTCCGACCAGCCGCCCGCGCCGGCCTGGCTGACGACGAGACCCTGCACGATGAA
>JBGPMJ010000245.1:0-4002 GCA_041486935.1 Candidatus Limnocylindria bacterium
CGCCACGCTGCCCCGCGTGCGCATCGACCAGCTCATGGGCTTCGCCTGGAAGTGGCTCCTGCCCGCGGCGCTGGTCAACCTCTTCGTGACCGCCCTGGCTCTCATCGTCATCGACGCAGTGAAAGGCTGAGGCGATGGACCTGACGAGGCTCGTGCCGGGCATCGGGATCCTCAAGGGCATGGCCCTGACCATGCGCCGCATGTTCCAGGCCAAGGTGACGGTCCAGTACCCCGAGGTCGTGCAGGACATCTCGCCGCGCCACCGCGGCCGCCTGCAGCTGCTCTACGACGAGTACGGCACGCTGAAGTGCGAGACCTGCTTCCAATGCGCCGCGGCCTGCCCCATCGAGTGCATCGACATGGGCGGCGTGGACACGAAGAGCCGCTTCCACGTCCACTGGGGCCCCGCCGAGCAGTACGCCGAGCGGCGCGAGGAGTCGGCCCTGCGCCGCTCCGGGCGCCCGGTCCCTGACCGCACCTTCGATCCCTTCGCCGCCATCGACACGGCGGCGCTGGATCGCATCATGGAAGAGGAGGACTACGACCCACGGCGCATGCTGACCATCCTGGAGCGGACGCAGGACGCCTACGGGTCCCTCACGGTCGCCGCGCTGAAGCACATCAGCCACGGCACCGGCGCCTGGTACGCCGAGATCTACGGCACGGCCAGTTTCTACGACCACCTCCGCCTGGAGGAGGCGAGCGGCCACGTCTTCGCCGTCTGCCGCTGCCCGGCCTGCACCTTCCGCGGCGCGGGGCGCGTGGTGGCTGCGCTGGAGGCTGCCCTCTCCACGCGCTTCGGGCAGGCCAGCCCGGAGGGCGCCGTGCGCCTCGAGCCGGCCGAATGCCACGGCGCCTCGCCGGAGCGCGCCCTCGTGACGCTCGACGGCGAGGTCGTCCACGACGTCGCGCCCGACGCGGTCGCACGCATGGCGTCCCAGCTCCGTGCCGCCCACGCCACGGCAGGTCGCGCATGACGCAGCACATCCTCGCCGGCAGGAAGGGCTGGCCGAGGGTCGTCCTCGCCCGGGCCGGCGCCTACGATCCCGACGCGGGCCTGGCCGCGGCCGAGAAGGCCGGCGCCTGGAGCGCCTGGCGCAAGGCGGTCGCCGACCTCGCCCCGGAGACGGTCATCCGCTTCGTCGGCGAGGCTGGGCTGCGTGGCCGCGGGGGGGCCGGCTACCCCGCCGCCGACAAGTGGCGCACCTGCCGGGCCCAGCCAGCGGCACAGCGCCATGTCGTGGCCAACGGCTACGGCGCGGACCCTGGGGCAGCCACCGACCGGACGCTGCTGGAGCAGGACCCGCACGGGGTCCTGGAGGGTCTCGCCCTGGCCGCCTTCGCCGTGGGCGCGACGAGGGCCTACGTGGCCGTGCGGGCGGACGCGACCGTGGCCGTGCGGCGCCTGGCGGCCGCCATGCGCGAGGCGGAGGAGGCCGGGCTCATCGGCAGCGACGCGCTCGGCGCGGGCTTCGACCTGCACGTCGAGTTGCGTGAGCTGCAGGGCGCCTTCGTGCTGGGCGAGGAGACCGTCCTGCTGCGCGCCCTGGAGGGCAAGCGCGGCATGCCCGAGCAGCGGCCGCCCTACCCGGCGGTAAAGGGCCTGTGGGGCGAGCCGACCGTCGTCAACAACGTGCAGACCCTCGCCGCCGTGCCCTGGATCCTGGCCAACGGGCCGGCCGCCCACCGCGCCATCGGCGCCGCCGATTCGCCGGGCACCGCCCTGGTACAGGTCAGCGGCGCGGTCAAGACGCCGGGGTTGCTCGAGGTGCCCATGGGCACGCCGCTGAAGCAGATCGTCGCGGCGGCCGGGGGCCCCACCGGCGAGCTGAAGGCCGTGCTGGTTGGCGGCCCCTCGGGCGGCTTCCTCCCCGCCGAGCGGCTCGACCTCCCGTACTCCCACGCCGCGCTGGCCGAGGCCGGAGCCATCGTCGGCTCGGGGACCGTGCTCGTGGTGGACGGCAGCGCCTGCATCGTCGAGCTGGCCACGCTCCTCGAGCGCTTCATGAGCGACGAGTCGTGTGGCAAGTGCATCCCCTGCCGCATCGGCACGCGCCGCCTGACCGAGATCGGGGAGCGCTTCATCGGCGGCCGGCCGCGCCCCAACGACGTGCAGCTCCTGGGCGACCTGGCCGCGGACGTCCGCGACGGCTCGCTCTGCGGGCACGGCATCACAGCGCCCAATCCGCTCGTGAGCGGGATGCGATACTTCGCCGCGGAGTTCGAGGACCACATCCTCCGCAGCACGTGCCCGGCCGGCGTGTGCACCCCGTTGCGCGTCGCCGGAGGGACCGCCTGACCCCATGGCCGACCCGACCACCCAGCCCGCCGCCGCCCCGCACCCGCCCGCGGCGCCCCCGTCGCTGGCCGACCAGCTGCTCGACGTGCAGGCGCCCCAGCGGCCGCTCTCGGCGCCGGCTTTCACCATCGAGGTGGACGGGCGCCAGGTGACCGGCCGTGAAGGCCAGACGATCCTCGAGGTCTGCCGCGACAACGGGATCGAGATCCCCACCCTCTGCTACGAGCCCAAGCTGCCCGGCTTCGGCGCCTGCCGCATGTGCGTCGTCGAGGTCGAAGGCGAGGACCAGCCGCCCATCAGCTGCTCCCGCGCCGCCGAGCCGGAGATGGTCGTGCGCACCCAGACGCCGCGCATCCGCCAGATCCGCCGCACGAACCTGGAGCTGATCTTCAGCGACCACAACGCCTACTGCCTGCCGCCCTGCCAGAACAAGTGCCCCAGCCGCATCGACATCCCGGGCTTCCTCAAGGCCAACGCGGAGGGCGACTTCGTCGAGTCGGCGCGCATCTTCAAGCGCACTATCCCCTTCCCCAGCATCCTCGGCCGAGTCTGTCCGGCGCCCTGCGAGGAGCACTGCCGGCGCGACGAGGTGGACGAGGCGATCGCCATCCGCGACAGCCACCGCTATGCCGGCGACCAGGTCATCAAGGCGCAGGCGAAGGGCGTCAGGGCACCGGTCCCCTTCGAGGTCCAGGCCGCCTCGGGCAAGCGCGTGGCGGTCATCGGCTCCGGCCCCGCGGGCGCCTCGGCCGCCTACTACCTGGCCATCGCCGGCCACGAGGTGACGATCTACGAGCGCGACCCGGAGCCCGGCGGCATGCTCCGCTACGGCATCCCGCAGTACCGCCTGCCCAAGGACGAGGTGCTCGTGCCGGAGTACCAGGGCCTGACCGACCTCGGCGTGACGTTCACCTGCAACGCCGAGCTGGGCCGCGACTTCACCATCGACGACCTGCAGAACCAGGGCTACGACGCGGTCGCGGTGGCCATCGGCTGCTACGACACGAACAAGCTGGGCGTGCCCGGCGAGGACGCGAAGGGCGTCCTGGACGGCCTCGAGTACCTGAAGATCGCCACGCTGGGCAAGCCCTACCCGGGCCACAAGGGCGCGCGCGTCGTGGTCATCGGCGGCGGCTTCACCTCGATGGACTCGACGCGCACCTCCATTCGCCAGGGTGCGCAGGAGGTCACGCTCGTCTACCGCCGCGACATGAAGGACATGCCCGCCGCGAACGAGGTCCACGAGGCCATCGAGGAGGGCGCCCGGGCCATCTTCCAGGCGGCGCCGACGCGGGTAGTCACCGACAAGCGGAACCGCGTCACCGGGGTCGAGTTCCAGCGCATGCGCATGGGCGCCCCCGACGCCTCTGGGCGCCGCCGCCCGGAGCCGATGCCCGGCACGGAGTTCGTCATCGAGTGCGACCGCGTGCTGCTGGCCATCGGCCAGGGGCCGCAGCTGGGCTGGCTGGACAGGGGCGCCGCGGGCGTCGCGGCCACGAAGCAGCGGCGCCTCGCCGCGGACGGGGTCACCTTCGCCACCGGCCGGCCGGGCGTCTTCGCCGCCGGCGACGTGCGCATCGGCGCGGCGACCGTGGTCGAGGCCGTCGCCGAGGGTCGGCGCGCCGCCTACGCCGTCGACGCCTACCTCAAGGGCATGGACCTCGAGGCCATCAAGACGCGTCAGACCCTGGCCGAGCCGCAGC
>JBGPMJ010000246.1:0-3989 GCA_041486935.1 Candidatus Limnocylindria bacterium
ACCGATCCCCAGAAGAAGGAGGTCAGCCAGAAGCAGATCGAGATGACGGCCGACGTCATGGCCCACTCGATGATCTGGTGGGTGCGCGACCTCTTCCACGCCGGCCTTATCCGCGCCGGCTCGCGCCTCTTTGCCATGACCTCCGAGGGCGCCGTGAAGAACGTCCCGACCTACGGTCCGGTGAGCGCCGCCAAGGCCGCCCTCGAGTCGCATTGCCGGCAACTGGCGCTCGAGCTGATCCCGCACGGCATCACGGTCAACTGCATCCGCGCCGGGGTCACCGACACGCCCGCCCTGCGGCGCATCCCGGGCCACGAGGAGCTGCGCGACTTCGCCGCCGAGCGCAACCCGGGCGGCCGCCTGACCAGGCCCGAGGACGTCGCCGAGGCGATCGTGGCCCTGGCCTCGCCGCGGCTCCACTGGATGACCGGCAACACCATCGGCGTTGACGGCGGCGAGCTGATGGGCACCCGCCAGATCGGTGTCAAGGAGTCCTGACGGCCGACCCGCCGGGCCCCCCATGATCGAGCGTCCCGCCCGCCTCCCGCTGCCGTTCCTCTTCCGGCTGGGCAACCTGGGCATCCGCGTCGCGCTCGCGCTCATGCGCGTGCGTATCCACGTCGAGGGTGCGGAGCACGTGCCCGACGAACCCGGCGTCATCCTCGCCTCGAACCACCTCTCGATCGTCGATCCGCCGCTGGTTTGCGTCGTCGTGGCGCGGCTGGTCGGCCGGCGCACGCGGTACATGGCCAAGGCCGAGGCGCTCGACGCCCCCTTCCTGGGCCCGGTGCTGCGCGCCTACGGCGGCTTCGGCGTGCGCCGCGGCCGCCCCGACCGCGAGGCGTACCGCATGGCGCGATCGGTTCTGGAGGCGGGGGAGTGGCTGGGTGTCGCGCCGGAGGGGACACGGTCGCGCAGCGCGACGCTCGGCGAGCCGAAGGCGGGCGTCACTCTCCTCGCGCTGCGCAGCGGCGCGCGGATCCTGCCCGTGGGGCTGGCCGGGACCGAGCGGGCCTGGCCGGTCGGCGCGCGCCTGCCGCGCTTCGGGACGACGGTCACGGTGCGCTTCGGACCGGTCTACCGGCCGAGTCCCGCGGCCACGGAGGGCGGGCCGACCGATCGCCGTGCGGCACTCGAGGCGAGCAACGAGGAACTCATGCGTCGCATCGCCGAGCTGCTGCCCGAGGCCTACCGCGGCCGCTTCGGATAGGGTCGTACCGGGGTTTGGGGACCCGCCAAACAAACCGAAGCCTTGCAGGACCACGCGGGTTGCGGCACTCGCCCACGCAGCTCATGGAGCGCCGGCCGGCTTCCGCCCAGTGGCCTCCGCCACGCGGTTCCTATACCCTGAGCCGATCCAGTCCGCGGAGGAAGCCTCGACGTGCTCTGCTCGAACTGTGGGACCGAGAACGAAGCCGACCTGAAGTTCTGCGGCGAGTGCGGCACGCGACTGGCCACGCCGTGCCCGTCCTGCGGCACCGCGAACCCGCCGGGCCGCAAGTTCTGCGGCGAGTGCGGCACGCCGCTCGGGACCGGACCGTCCGGGTCCTCGACCACTACCGAGCGGGCCCCGACCGGGGCAGGGACCGGCGGCGCCCCGGCCCCCTCCCAGCCGGAGCCGACCGCCGAGCGCAAGCTCGTCTCGGTGCTCTTCGCCGACCTGGTCGGCTTCACGGCCGCGTCGGAGTCGCGCGACCCGGAGGAGGTGCGCGAGACGCTGACCCGCTACTTCGACCTCGCACGCGAGGTGATCGGCCGCTACGGCGGCTCGATCGAGAAGTTCATCGGCGACGCGGTCATGGCCGTCTGGGGCACCCCGGTCGCCCATGAGGATGACGCCGAGCGGGCGGTGCGGGCCGCGCTGGAGCTGGTCGATGCGGTGGGCGCCCTTGCGGCGGCGGCGGGCGGGGCCACCAGTGGCGCAACCACGGGCGGCGCGACCCTCGAGGGCGCGTCGGAGGCGCGGCTCCACCTGCGCGCCGCCGTGATCACCGGGGAGGCGGCGGTGACCGTCGGCGCGGTCGGCCAGGGCATGGTCGCCGGCGACCTCGTCAATACCGCCTCGCGCCTCCAGTCGGTGGCGCCGCCCGACATGGTCCTGGTGGGCGAGGCGACCTACCGGGCCACGAACGAGGCGATCACCTTCGAGCCGTTCGGCGACCAACAGCTCAAGGGCAAAGCGCTGCCGGTGCCCGCTTGGCGCGCCGTGCAGGTCTCCGCCATGCTCCGCGGCACCGGGCGCGGACAGGGCCTGGAGGCTCCCTTCGTGGGCCGCGACCCCGAGTTCCGGCTGCTCAAGGAGCTCTTCCACGCCACCGTCCGCGAGCGGCGGCTGCGCCTCGTCTCGGTCACCGGCATCGCCGGCATCGGCAAGAGCCGCCTGGCCTGGGAGTTCCTGAAGTACGTCGACGGCCTGGTCGAAGACGTCTACTGGCACCAGGGCCGCTCGCCGGCGTACGGCGAAGGCGTGACCTTCTGGGCACTCGGCGAGATGGTGCGCCGCCGCGCCAGCATCGCCGAGACCGACGACGACGCCACGACCCGCCAGAAGCTCTCCGCGACGCTGGCCGACTTCGTGCCCGACGATGCAGAGCGGCGCCACATCGAGCCGCGCCTGGAGGCGCTGCTCGGGCTGGCCGTCGGTCCGGCCGGTGAGCGAGAGGAGCTGTTCACGGCCTGGCGCAGCTTCTTCGAGAACGTCGCCCGGCGCGGCCCGACCGTGCTCGTCTTCGAGGAGCTGCACTGGGCCGACGCCGGCCTGCTCGACTTCATCGAGTCGCTCCTCGACTGGAGCCGCAACCAGCCCATCCTCATCCTGACCCTGGCCCGACCGGAGCTGCTCGAACGGCGCCCGACGTGGGGCGCCGGCCAGCGCAACTTCGTAGCCCTCCACCTCGAGCCGCTCGACGACGAGGCCATGGGCCAGCTGCTCGGCGGCCTCGCCCCCGGGCTGCCCGACGCGCTCGTGCGACGCGTCCTCGACCGCGCCGAGGGTGTGCCCCTCTACGCGGTCGAGACCGTGCGCATGCTCGTCGACGGTGGGCTCCTCGTCGGCGAGGAGGGCCGCTACCGCGTGGCTGGCGACGTCTCGCGCCTGGCCGTGCCGGAGACCCTCCACGCGCTCATCGCCGCCCGCCTCGACAGCCTCGAGCCGGTCGACCGCGCGCTCCTCCAGGACGCCGCCGTGCTCGGCCAGACGTTCTCGGTCGCGGCGCTCGGGGCCCTCACGACCCGCCCGGCCGCCGAGCTGGAGGAGCGGCTCCGCGGCCTCGAGCGCAAGGAGATCCTCGGCTTCGACGCCGACCCGCGCTCGCCCGAGCGCGGCCAGTACGGCTTCGTGCAGGGCCTCATCCGCGACGTCGCCCACGACACGCTCAGCCGGCGCGACCGGCGCGCCAAGCACCTCGCCGCCGCGCGCTACTTCGAGAGTCTGGGCGCGGAGGAGCTGGCCGGCGTCCTGGCGGGCCACTACCTGAGCGCCCACGAGGCGACGCCGCCCGGGCCAGAGGCCGACGCCCTGTCGGCACAGGCGCGGGTGGCGCTGCGCGCTGCCGCCGAGCGCGCCGCCAGCCTCCACTCACATGCGCAGGCCCTCGCCTTCCTCGAGGGGGCCGAGACGGTCACGAGCGATCCCGCCGAGCGGGCCGTGCTCTGGGAGCGGATGGCCGAGGCCGCCCGCGCCGCGGGCCGTTACGACGTCGCCGAAGCCCGCTTCGAGGCGGCCATCGCCTGGCACCATGAACGGGACGACGCGGCCGCCGTGGCCCGGCTGACGGCCCGGCTCGGCGACGTGCTGCTGCGCACCGGGCACGTGCAGACCGCCATCACGCGCCTACAGGAAGCGTCCACGGCCGGCCTGCCGGAGCTGGAGACGGCGCGCCTCGGCGCGATGCTCGGGCGGGCCTACATGCTCCAGGACGACTACGAGCCCGCCCTGGAGTGGATCGAGCGGGCGCTGCCTGCGGCGGGCAGGGCCGGCGACGTGGAGG
>JBGPMJ010000247.1:0-3962 GCA_041486935.1 Candidatus Limnocylindria bacterium
ACGACGAGGTCGGCGAACTCGACGATCGGCGCGTCCGGGTCGCGGTTGATGGCCACGATGGTGCCCGAGGTCTGCATGCCGACCTTGTGCTGGATGGCGCCGCTGATGCCGGTCGCGACATACAGCGCCGGCTTGATGATCTTGCCCGTCTGGCCGATCTGCTGGCTGTAGGGCAGCCAGCCGGCGTCGACGACCGCGCGCGTGCCGCCCACGGCACCGCCGAAGGCATCGGCAAGCTCCTCCACGATGCGGAAGCCCTCGGGGCCACCGACGCCACGGCCGCCGGCGACGACGACGCGGGCGTCGTCGATCGAGGCCGCCGCGCCGGCCTGGGCGACCCGCTCGACGACACGGACCCGGGGCAGCTCCGCGCTCGGCGCCGGATCCGCGGTCTCCACGGCTCCGGGCACCGGGGCCGGCTCGGCAGTCACGGTGCCCGGGCGCACGAGGACGATGCCCCGGCCGTGCGTGAAGGCGCTCTCCGTGCCCAGCCGCCCGCCGAACGTGCTCATCTGCACGACCGGGCCCCCGTCGGCCCAGCGCACGCCGGCGGCGTTGACGAGGACGGGCAGGTCGAGCAGCCCTGAGAGGAAGCCGGCCACATCCTTGCCGTCGGGCGAGGCCGGGACGAGGAGGACATCCGGCCGTGCCTCCGCGGCGAGCGCGGCCAGGCCCGGCGCGACCACCGCGGCCGCCGGCCGGTCGCCCTCGGTGGGCGCCTCCACGGCGATCACGCGCGGCCCGTGCGCGGCCAGTTCCTTGGCCGCCCCAGCGGCGCCGCTGCCCACGGCGACAACGGTGGCGGTGCCACCGGCAGCCTCGGCCAGCTGCCGGGCCAGTGTGGCCAGCTCGAGCGAGAGCCGCGTGGGCCGGCCGCCGGCCAGCTCGGCGACGGCCCAGATGGCGGCCATCAGAGGAGACTCCGAGCGGCGAGGAAGTCGACGATGCGCGCCACCGCGACGTCGGGCGCATCACGGATGATGGTCGCGCCCGCGCGCGGCGGCGGCGGCGCGGCGGACAGGACGCGCGTCGTGGCCGCGGCCGCGCCGACCCGCGCCGGGTCGATCCCCAGGTCGGCCAGCGACCAGGTCAGCGTCTCCTTGCCGCGCGCCTGCATGATCCCGCGCAGGGACGGGTAGCGCGGCTCGCCGAGCACCTGCGTGCCCATCACGAGCGCCGGCATGGGTGCCTCCAGGACGTCGTAGCCGGCCGGGCTGAGCCGATGGACGCGCACGGTCGCGCCGTCCGCGCCGGGCTCGATGTGCGCCGCGTAGGAGAGGTAGGGCAGCCCCAGCCTGGCCGCGATCGCCGCGGCGACGATCCCGCCCTGGCCGTCCGACGTGTCGGCGCCGGCGAAGGCGAGGTCGTACTCAAGCCTGCGCAGGGCCGCGGCCAGGACCTCGGCCGTGGCCCGGGCACAGGACCCGGCGAGTGCCCCGTCGCTGACGTGGACGGCGCGCGTCGCGCCCATGGCCAAGCCCTTGCGCAACGCGTCGGCGGCGGCCGCCGGTCCCATCGTCAGGAGCGTCACCTCGCCGCCGTGCGTCTCGGTAAGCTTGAGCGCCGCCTCGAGGACGTACTCGTCGTTGCCGTTCGGCTCGAGGCCGCTGCCGCGATCGACGCGGAAACCGTCGCCGAGACGCTCGTTGCCGACGATCGGCACGGCCTTGACGAGGACGACGATGCGCACGCTCGACCTCCCTGACGTGGCGCTCAGCCGCCGCGCGCGAGCAGGTCGCGCCCGATGACGAGCCGCTGGATCTGCTGGGTCCCCTCGTAGAGCTGCGTGATCTTCGCGTCGCGCATCATGCGCTCCACGGGGTACTCGGTGATGTAGCCGTAGCCACCGAGCACCTGGACAGCGTCGGTCGTCACGGCCATGGCCGTGTCGCCGGCGAAGAGTTTACACATCGCCGACCAGCGGGCTGCCGCCGGCGAGCCCGCCTCGATCTCCTCGCAGGCGGTGTACAGGAGCTGGCGCGCGGCTTCCGTGCGCGTGGCCATGTCGGCCAGCATCGCCGCCACCATCTGGTGCTCGCCGATGGCCTTGCCGAACTGGCGCCGCTCGGCCGCGTAGCGCGTGGCCACCTCGAGGGCGCCCTGGGCGATGCCCACCGCCTGCGCGGCCACGCCCGGCCGGCTGCGGTCGAGCGTGCGCTTGGCGATCGACCAGCCCTCCCCGACGTCGCCAACCCGGTTCGCGTCCGGGACCCGGACGTCCTGGAACAGCAGCTCGGCGGTGGGCGAGCCGCGGATGCCCATCTTGTGTTCGAGGCGCACGGTCGTGAAGCCCGGCGTCCCCTGCTCGACGACGAAGCAGCTGATGTGCCGCTTGGCGCGGACCGCCTCGGGGGACGGGTCGGTGACGGCGAAGACGGTCACGAATCGGGCCACGTTGCCCTGGCTGATGAAGCGCTTGGCGCCGTCGATGCTCCAGCCCTCGCCTTTGCGCACGGCGCGGGTCCGGATGGCCGCCGCGTCGGAGCCCGCCTCCGACTCGGTGAGCGCAAAGGCGGCCAGAGCCCGCCCGGCCGCGAGGTCGGGGAACCAGCGCGCCTGCTGCTCGGGCGTCCCCGCCAGGAGCAGCGGCAGCGAGCCGAGTTCCTGGACGACGAGGATCAAGCCGCTCGTGGCGCAGACGCGGCTGATCTGCTCCACGGCGAGGCAGACCGTGAGAAGGTCTCCGCCCAGCCCGCCATGCGCGACGGGGTACGGTAGCGCCAGCATGTCCTGCGCGGCCAGCAGCTCCACCACGTCCCAGGGGAACTCGCCGCTGGCGTCGATGGCCGCGGCGCGGGGGGCGATGCGCTCGTCGGCCAGCTGGCGGACGGCGTCGCGGAGGGCGCGCTGCTCGTCGCTGAGGCGGATCGTCATGGGGTCCGTCGCCGGATCACGGGCGCATCGTACCGCAGCCGAGGCGGCGATCGACCCGTACGCCGTTCGGGTGATTGGCGGCCTCGACCGGGGGAGGTACGCTGTTCCGCGCTCGCCCGGGCGGATGCGGCCCGGCGCCCGGAGGACAGGCGCTCATGGACCAGGGCACGGCCATCGTGCTGATCACGATCGCGGCGCTGATCGGCATCACGGCCACGCTCGCCATCGTCAGGCGGCGGGACCGCGAGGCGGAGGAAGGTGCCGAATCGCCGCTCGCCGTGTCGAGCGAGGGCATGACCACCTGCCGCCATTGCGGCCGTGGCAACCTCGTGACCGACGACGCCTGTCTGTATTGCGGCACCCCCCTCCCCGACCACGAGGAGTTCGGCTAGGCCTGGACGACCGGCAGGCCCCGTTCGGCACCGAAGCGATCGGCCGAGAGGCTCGCCGCCAGCACCTCCGCCACGTCCTGGACGCCCACTGCGCCCGCGGAGGCGTCGGCCAGGCCGTCGCGCATCATGACGATGCAGAACGGGCACGCGGTCACGACGCCGTCGGCGCCGGTCTCGAGGGCCTGGCGCGTCCGCTCGGCGTTGATGCGCGTGCCCCGGGTCTCCTCCATCCACATCCGCCCGCCGCCCGCGCCGCAGCAGAAGCTCCCCCTTCCGCTGCGCTCCATCTCCCGCAGCTCGACGCCCGGGATCGCGCTCAGCACGGCGCGCGGCTGGGCGATGACGCCGTTGTAGCGCGCCAGGTAGCACGAGTCGTGGAAGGTCAGGCTGCCCGAGCGTTCGAGGTCCGGCCGCAGGCGGCCCTCGGCCACGAGCCGCGCCAGGTAGGCGCTGTGATGGACGACCTCGTAGCGGCCGCCGAACTGGGGGTACTCGTTGGCGATCGTGTTGAAGCAGTGCGGGCAGGCGGTGACGATCGTCTTCGGCCGGTACCGGTCGAGCGTCTCGACGTTGGCCGTGGCCAGGATCTGGTAGACGTACTCGTTGCCCATGCGGCGCGCCGGGTCGCCGCTGCACGACTCCTCCTGGCCGAGCACGGCGAAGTCCACCCCTGCCGCGTCCAGGCAGGTCACGAAG
>JBGPMJ010000248.1:0-3950 GCA_041486935.1 Candidatus Limnocylindria bacterium
CGGGAGCGGGCCGCGGCCCTCTCGGCGCGCTACCGGGCGCCACCCGTCACGACTCGCGAGCGACCTTCACGCGCCACTGCCGCCGCGGGCTCGCAGCCCATGACCCGCGGTCTCTGCCGGCCTTCCGGCGCGCTACTCCTCCCGGTCCCTGCCGTGAGGCGGGGAGTGTAGCACGGCACGACCCGTCTTCAGAGCGCGGCCATGACCTGTTCCAGGTGAGTCGTGGCCGCCGACGGGTCCGCGTCCGCGTCGAAGCGCAGCGGCTCGCCGATGACGAACTCGACGTCGCCCCGCCACCACCGGCTGGGACCGTCGATGCGCGACATGCGATGGATGTGGAGCTTCAGTGGCACGATGGGCGTCGCGCCCTCGACCGCGATCAGACCGACGCCCGCCTTGAACGGCTGCATCGGACCGCCCACGGTCAGCTTCCCCTCGGGGAAGATGAGGATGCTGAAGCCACGGTCGAGCCGGGCGCCGAGGAGCTCGAGGCTGCGTCGCACGGCCCCCTCCCGGGCGAGCGGGAATGCGTTGGCCAGGATCGAGACTCCGACGCCCTGCAGCGGGTTACCGAAGATGTCGTCCGCCGCCGCCGCGATCGAGAGCCGCCAGCGCCATTCGAGCGGAAGGCGCGCGAGGATGATGGCGTTGTCAAGGTGGAGGCAATGATTGGGAGTGAAGAGGACGGGCCCTTCGATACCGTCGAGCCGCTCGAGC
The DNA here is from genome assembly GCA_041486935.1 of Candidatus Limnocylindria bacterium. Taxonomy (GTDB): domain Bacteria; phylum Chloroflexota; class Limnocylindria; order Limnocylindrales; family CSP1-4; genus CSP1-4. The sequence goes on from JBGPMJ010000248.1 coordinate 718, forward strand.
CCACTGGTGCGAACCCGGTAGAAGAGACGCACGAACGGACGGACGACCAGGGCTTGCAGGCCCATTCCGACGGCGCGCGACACTGGACTGAGCGGCCAGCCGTAGATGCCGCCCTCGCGCTTCGCGCTGCCTGCCGCGGCGACCATCGCCGAGAGGTCGGCCACCGTCGCCTCCGGATCCAGGGCGTCGTCGTCGATGTACGTCCCCAACTCCTCCTCGATCACGCCAAGCAGCTCCACGCGCTGGAGCGAGTCGAGGTTCAGGTCGCTCGATAGCCGCGCCGACGGGGTGACTGTGGACGGGGGAACGACGGCGATCTGCGCGACGAGGGCGGCGACGGGATCGAGCGCGTCCGCAGGATCCGCCGGCGAAGCCGCGGCCGATGCCCCACACCCGGTCGGGACCCATCGGCGGCGGCGACGGCCAGCTGAGCGAGCCGCTCGAGCACGACGTGCTTCTTCACCTTGAGCGCATGCGTGCGCGGCAGGTCCTCGTCGGGCCAGACGGTGCTGCCGCGGATCTGCTGATGGGCGCCCAGGACGGCGTTGGCGTCGCGCACGACGGCGGCGGCCAGCGATGGATCGTCGAGCAGAAGCACGGCGTGGACCCTGAGGTCCATGCCGAGCGGCCAGCCCACGACGGCGGCGTCACGGACACGTGGGTCCCGGGTCAGCACGGCCTCGACGTCATCCGGGTAGACCTTCTGGCCGTCTGGCAGCGCCAGCATGTCCTTCTTTCGCCCGCGCAGCGTCAGGACGCCGTCGGCCGACAGCTCGCCGAGGTCGCCGGTGCGATACCAACCCTCGTGATCGATGGCCGCTGCCGTCGCCTCCGGGTTGTCCCAGTAGCCGAGGAATCGGTTGGGCCCACGGACGAACAGCTCCCCGTCGGCGGCGACGCGGATCTCCACGCCGGGGATCGCCTGGCCCACGGTCCCCGGGCGATTCAGCTTGGGACGAGTAAAGCTGATACCCGGACTCATCTCCGTCGCGCCGTACCCCTGGAGGACCTCCACGCCCATCTGCGTCCAGTGCGTGGCGAGCGCTGGATCGAGCGCCGACGCGCCCACACCGATGGTGTGCAACCGTCCACCGAGCTGCGCCAGCACCGGCCGGAAGAGCAGCCTTCTCACCGATCGCGGCAGCACGCGGGCCATGCGATGAAGCCGCTCGAAGACCGACCGCCGGCCGGCCTGGTCGACGCGGCGCAGGATGGCGTTGTCCAGCAGGCGCAGACCCTGGGGGACGACGAGCAGCATCGTCGCCTGGAAGTCGCGGAAGGTTCGCAACAGGACCGCCGGCTGGCGACTGACCGGGTAGACGACGCTCGCCCCCACGAGCAGCGGGATGAGCAGGCCGATGCCCTGCTCGAAGAGATGCGAGAGCGGCAGCACCGAGATGAGCCGCTCGGCGGGGCCGATGGGGAAGACCGCGGCAATGCCCTTCGCGCTGGAGAGCAGATTCCGATGGCTGATCATGGCGCCCTTCGGGTCGCCGGTCGTGCCGCTCGTGAAGACTACCTCGGCGAGGTCGTCCGGTCCGATGGTCGCGGCCGCGAGCGGATCTGTCCGGCGGGCCTGATCGGGGAGCGACTCGATCCAGACGATGGGCAGCCCGAGCGATCGTGCCCCATCCGCTGTCTGCCGGCTGGCCAGGACGAGGCCGGCTCCGGTCTGCGTCGCGACCTTCGCCGCGAACTCCGGAGCGTGGCGGACATCGAGCGGGACGGTGACGCCCCCCGCGTGGGCCGTGGCGAGGAAGGCGATCACCCACTCCGGCCGATTGACCGCCCAGATGATGGCCCGGTCGCCCGGCTTCAGCCCGGCGTCCGCGAGGACGCGGGCGGCCCGGGGCACGACCACAGCCAGATCGCGGTAGCGCCAGACCCGCGTGCGGAAGCTGGGCCGGATGAGGAGCGCCGGGCGGTCGTCATAGCGCTCGGCGCCCTGGGTCACGAGGTCGATCAACGTCTCCATCGCGACGCTCCTCCTCGGCCGGCGGCGGCTTGGGCCGCCAGGCCCGCGAGTACCCCACGTGCATCGTGGCGCAGCGGCGGGTAGTGGCCGAATACGATGGTTTCGACGTTCAAGGCCGCCAGACGTTGCACGCTCGCCCGCGCCATCCGCACGTCGTCGCTGAAGATCGGGCTCGCGAAGGTCACCCGGCCCCGCTTCGCTTCGAGCACGTCGCCGACGAAGAGCAGCCGCTCGCGCGGCGAGAAGAGGCAGATGCTGCCCGGGGTGTGGCCGGGCGTGTGGATGACTTCCAGCCCTCCGAGCACCGGCAGGACCTCGCCGTCCGCGACCGGTGTCAGCCGGGCGGGGGTCGGCGTGACGAAGGCGAACAACCGGCCACGGGACGGGCGCATGACGGCCTCGCCGAGGCTCACCTGGACGCCGGCGATGTCGGCAGGATGCATCAGCACCTCGACGCCGTCGCTCGCGAGCTCACGAACGCCGCCGACGTGATCCGGGTGGGCGTGTGTGCAGATGATCCGCTCCAGTTCGGCGAGCGAGCGGCCGATCCGGCCGAGGTGGCGGGACAGCCGGACTCGGGATCCGGGCAAGCCTGCGTCGATAAGGGTGAGACGATCTTCGAGGATCACATACGCACGAGCGCCCAGAAGCTCGACCGCGTCGACGCCGGAAACGATCTCCATGATCGACGGACGCCGGACGTCGAGCTACGTGACGCGCGAACGAGCCGGGTCGAGCGCGACACGCTCGCCGGCCTCGACCAGCCGGCGGAGCCGATCCATCGCGTCCCACACTTCCGTGAAGCGCGTGTAGGCCGCGACCGGCGCCAGGCGGATACGGTCGGGGGCGCGGAAGTCGGGCACGACGTTGGCCCGCTCGATGAGTGCGCGATCGATGCGGTACGCGTCGGGATGTCGCAGCGCGACGTGGCCGCCCCGCCGCGCCGGGTCGGCCGGTGAGCCGAGGGTGAAGCCGAGCGGTTGCAGCCACGCCCGCCAGAGAGCGACCACCAGCTCCGTCAGGGCCGTGCTCTTGGCGCGCAGCGCCTCGATCCCCGCCAGCGCCAGCACCTCCACGCCGGCCTCGATGGCCACCAAACCGAGCACGGAGGGTGTGCCGGCGAGGAAATGTCCGATTCCCGGCTGGGGATCGTAGGGATGGCCCATGGCGAACTGGTCGCGCTGCCCGAACCAGCCCTGGATCGGCTGGCGCAGCGCATCCTGCAGCTCGCGCCCCACATAGAGGAAGGCCGGCGCGC
>JBGPMJ010000249.1:0-3947 GCA_041486935.1 Candidatus Limnocylindria bacterium
CCAGCGCCCGGGCGCGGGCGGCGGCCTCGAAGGCCGTCTCCGTGCCGATATCGCGCATCCGTTCGGCCAGTCGCATGGGCGGCATGCTAGCAAAACCGGGGGGCGCTCCGGGGGGCGCTCCGGGGGCGCTCTGGGCGGCGCACGAGCGGCGTGCGAGAATCGGGGCGTGACCCGCTTCTACAGCATCGACCAGGCCAACGCCCGACTGCGCGACCTTGGCCCCATCCTGCACAAGCTCAAGGCCGATCGCGACGCGGTCGCCGACGCGCGGCGTGAGCTCGTCCGCTTCCGCGCCGCGAACGGTAACCGTCACCACGCAGAGGACGTGAAGACCCGCGAGGATGGCATCCGCGACCTCGTCTTCCGCATGGAGCGGCACGTGGCACAGATCGTCGCCTGGGACGTGACCCTGCGCGACATCGAGACGGGCCTGGTGGACTTTCCCGCCCTCGTCAACGGCCGCCAGGTCTGCCTCTGCTGGCGGCTGGGCGAGGACGCCGTCGCCTGGTGGCACGAGCTGGAGGCGGGCGTGGCCGGCCGAAAGCCGCTCATCGATCTCGCCTGAGCCCGAAAGGAGAGCATCCGGTGGAACGTCCACGCGCGGTCGAGGTCGTCGACGTCCTCGAGGCCGCGCGCCGCATGACCGGTGCGCCGGGTGCGGCGGCCCCGCTCCTGGTGGATGTGCGCGAGGCGAACGAGTTCGTGCAGGTTCGCGCCGAGGGTGCCGTGCTGCTGCCGCTGAGCTCCTTCCTGGCGCGCTATCGGGAGCTGCCGCCGGACCGGCCGCTGCTCCTCATCTGTGCCTCGGGCAGCCGCAGCTTCGGCGCCGCCGACTACCTGCTCCGCAACGGCTTCCCGCACGTGGCGAACGTCCAGGGCGGGACCATCGCCTGGGCGCGCGCCGGCCTGCCGTTGCGCCAGGGGCCGCCGGCACCGGGAGAACACGAGCTGCCCCAGCTGTGATGCCCAGGCGGCGGGTGACCCGCCGCCGTCAGCGGGTGTACTCGTCGTCGCGCGGAGCGCGGTAGCGGCCCCGGCTGAGCTTCTCCAGGATCCGGCCACGGAGCCGGGGGCGGGACAGGATCACGGCCAGGGCCACGAGCAGCGCGAAGTCCACCAGGCCGACCGTGAAGGCGGCGATCTCGCCGAGCTGGATGCCGATCTCGCCCTTGATGGCGAGGCCGGGGATGGTGACGCCGACGAGGCCGAGCCGGAAGAACGGGGCCGCCGGGGCGAGGTTGGCGCGGAAGCTGTCGATGAACGTCGTCGTGCCGTCCGTGCCACCGATGAGGAAGGCGAAGGAGCCCGCCACCACCGGCGCGGCGCCGGCACGCGGGCCGGGCAGATCGTCCAGCTCGAGGCGCTGCCATTCGGAGATGGCGCCGGTCTTCGCGTCCGGGACGGCCCAATAGGTCGAAACGGTCGCGGCGCCGCTGCCGTCCTTGCCGCCGAAGGCATAGATCACGCCGTTGTTCGTGAGACCCGCCGCGTCCACGCGCGCTTCGGGCAGGTTGCCGGCGCCTTCGGCCAGGCGCAGGTAGTCGCCCTTGTCGTTGGGCACGGCCTCGCCCTTCTCGTCCACCTCGAACCCGAGCACCTCTCCGGTCGGCCCCAGCGCAGTCTCGCCACCGATGAGGTACACGTGGCTGCCGACGAGGGAGCCGATGGCATCCGCACGGCCATTCGCTGCGCCGTCGGCCGTGCGCAGGGCCAGCTCCGGGTGCTCCTGCCACGCGGTGAGCTTCGGCGGCTTGGCCGCCAGGTCGTTCGCCGACCGGTACACGGCGGCCGAGAGACCATCGGCCGTGCGACCGCCGATGAGCCAGACCCCGCGCGCATCCGCGACCACGGTGGCACCGCTCAGGGCGACGGGCAGCTTCAGGTCGGTCGCCTCCGACCAGCCGGTGAGCTTGCCCTTGTCGATCGTTCCCACCATGACGGTGTCGGTCGGCGCGCCGCCGGCGTCGAGCCCGCCGATGAGGTACGGCACGCCGTTGAACATCGCCAGCGCCGCGTCCGCGCGTTCGGCGGGCAGCGGCGGTCCCTCGCTCCAGGGACCGAAGCCCCCCTTGGGCGTGGTCGTCGTCGTGATCACGGACGAGGATGGATGTCCGTCCACCAGGCCTCCGACCAGGTAGACCTCGCTGCCGGACAGGATGGTCGCGGCGTCCGTGCGCGGCCTCGGCAGCGCGATCTCGAGCGGGGACGGCTCCCAGGGAACCACCGCGCCGGGCGGAGCCGGGCAGGGCAGGCCGTCGTTCGAACCGTCGCACAGGTTGATCGGGCTGACGATGTTGGCCCCCAGGTCCACCGTGTGACCCACGGTGAACTTGTACGCCGTATTCGGCACGTATCCCAGCACGAAGAGGATGACCGCGAACCAGAACATCCCCTTGATGAAGGCCAGCGTCCAGCCGTCCGCGTCGAGCAGACCGAAGAAGGCTCGCCGCTGGACCGTGCCGCTGGGAAGCGCTCGCTGGGCCACGCTGACTCCTGTCTGCCTCGGGCCTAGGGGAGGATATGGAAGTCGCCGTGCATCGGGCCGTAGTGGCCGGGCACGATGCAGGCGAACTGGAGCGGCCCGTCGGAGTCCACGGTCCAGACGAGCTCCTTGGTGCCCTCCGTGAAGTCCTCGATGCCCTTCGTGTTCGTCTTGTCGCCGGCCTGCAACTGCTCGGCCGTGCCGATGAAGAAGTTGTGCGCGAAGCCGGCGCTGTTAGTGACCTCGAACCTCACCGTCTCGCCCCTCATGACCGTGACGGACTCGAGCTTCGCACCGGCCTCGTCGGTGATCTGGAGCGTGCCCGTCAGCTTGACCTTGATGACGCGCGGGCTCTGGGGCGTGCCGGGGTTGTCGACGGTGCCGGTGCCAGCGGCGCCTCCGCCCGTGTTGGGACCGCCGATGCTCGGGCCGTCGGCGTCGCGCCAGCAGGCGGGGTAGGGCGTCGCGCCCGGTGCCGGCTTGTAGTTCGGGTCGCGCCAGCCCTGGACCTGGACGGGGGTGGGCTTCGGCCCGGCGGCGCCCTCGGGCTTGGGTGGTACGTAGTTCCAGGTCGTGTCCTTGCTGGCGTTCAGGAAGGCGACGATCTCCTCGATCTGACGGTAGTTCAGCGGACCCACCGGCTGCGCCCAGATCGGCATCAGGCTATCCGCCTGACCGCACACGAGGCGCCCGCCGTTCTGGAGGACGGCCTTGATGTAGTTCGCGTTGAGGTGCCCGGTGCCGACCTGCCCCTTCTTGGTGAGGACGTTGTAGAGCGCGTCCTGGTTGTTGAGCGGTGCGCCGATGCCACCCTGCCCGTTCACACCGTGACAGCGCGAGCAGTTGGCCAGGTAGAGCGCGTAGCCACGGGAGACGTCCGTGACGTACTGCTCCTGCCCCTGGTTGGCCAGGTCGCCGGTGAGCCCGAGCGCGGGCACGCCGATGTCGTAGAACCAGTAGAGCGGGATGAACAGCACGACGAAGAGGGCGGCCAGGAAGGCGATGCTGCGGGCGTTGCCGCTCTGTCGCACGATCTGGGCGGCGCGCTCTTCGGTCAGCTCGACGCGGTGGGCGCGCTCGCCGGCGGCGAAGCGCTCGACGCCGAGCGGGGCAGCCTCGCGGGGCGCGACCTCGCTGCCCGGCTCGCGAGGGGTCAGCTCACGCCCGGTCGGTCCCTCGCTCATATGCACCCCGTGGGGGTCTTGGGGGCGATGAGCCCGGGCTGGCCGAGCACGACCGGCAGCGGGCCGAGGTTGATCTTGGCCGTGTTGACGGTCAGCACGCCCTCCGCGCTGACGCTGGCGGCGAACCAGTCGAGGCCGCGCAGGGCGGGCCCGAAGCCCTCCGCCTTGATGCCCAGACGGTCATAGCGCGAGCCGTGGCAGGGGCACTCGAACCAGTAGTTCTTCGTGCAGAAGTTCGGCTTGCAGCCGAGGTGCGGGCAGCGCTGGTAGAGCGTGCGCAC
>JBGPMJ010000250.1:0-3941 GCA_041486935.1 Candidatus Limnocylindria bacterium
CGAGAAGTTCATCGGCGACGCGGTGATGGCGGTGTGGGGAGCGCCGATAGCCAACGAGGACGACGCGGAGCGCGCCGTCCGCGCGGCGCTCGACCTCGTCGACGCGATCCCCGGGCTGAACGTCGGGAGCGTCGGCGGGCTGCAGCTGCGGGTGGGCGTCCTGACCGGCGAGGCGGCGGTCACGATCGGGGCGCAGGGCGAAGGCATGGTCGCCGGAGACCTCGTCAACAGCGCGTCACGACTGCAATCGGCGGCCGCGCCGGGTGAGGTCCTGGTTGGCGACGCCACCCTCAACGCCGCCAGTGACGCCATCACGTTCGAGCCGGCCGGCGACCACGCCATGAAGGGCAAGGCTCTGCCCGTCGCGGCCTGGCGGGCGGTGCGCGTCGTGGCCGGACGCAAGGGCATGGGTCGCACGACCGGCATCGAACCGCCTTTCGTCGGTCGCGACCATGAGCTACAGCTGCTAAAGGATCTCTATCACGCCACGGCGCGGGAGCGTCGGGCACGGCTGGTCTCGCTGGTGGGCATCGCGGGCATCGGCAAGAGCCGACTGGCCTGGGAGCTGGAGAAGTACCTCGACGGCCTGGCGCAGGACGTCTTCTGGCACCAGGGCCGGTCGCCGTCGTATGGGGATGGCGTGACGTTCTGGGCGCTCGGGGAGATGGTCCGGCGGCGGGCCGGGCTGGCCGAGGGCGACGACGAGGCGACCACCCGGGCAAAGGTTGCCGCGACGCTCGCCGAGTACGTGGCCGACGACGACGAACGGCACTGGATCGCGCCGCGGATCCTGGCCCTGCTGGGACTCGAGGAGGCGCCACCAGGCCAGCGGGAGGAGCTCTTCGCCGCCTGGCGAACGTTCTTCGAGCGCGTTGCCGACCGCGGTCCGGTGATGATGGTCTTCGAGGATCTCCACTGGGCGGATGCCGGCCTGCTCGACTTCATCGAGTCGATCCTGGAATGGTCGCGCGGGCGTCCCATCTTCATCGTCAGCCTGGCCCGACCGGAACTCATCGACCGTCGCCCGACGTGGGGCGCGGGCCAGCACCATTTCACCGCCATCCACCTCGAACCCCTGGCCGACGAGACCATGATCCAGCTGGTCGAAGGCATGGCCGCGGGGCTGGACGCCGGCGTGGTCCGGCGCATCGTCGAGCAGGCCGACGGCGTTCCGCTCTACGCGGTGGAGACCTTCCGCATGCTCCTGGACAGCGGTCGCCTCGAGGCGACCGAGGGTGGCTTCCGGGCCACGGGCAAGCTCGATCGGCTGGAGATCCCGGCCAACCTGCAGGCGCTCATCGCGGCCCGCCTCGATGCGCTCCCGGCGGCCGATCGGGGCCTGCTGCAGGACGCCTCGATCCTGGGCAAGACCTTCACGCTGGCCGGCCTGTCGGGCATCTCCGGAGAGGCCGAAGAGGCGCTGGAGAGCCGGCTGCATGGCCTCATACGGCGCGACATCCTCGAGCTCGATGTCGACCCGAGATCGCCCGAGCGTGGCCAGTACGGCTTCGTCCAGTCGGTGATCCGGGAGGTCGCCTACGGGACCCTCGGTCGTCGCGAGCGGCGTGCCCGCCACCTGGCCGCGGCGCGCTTCTACGAGATCCTCGACGACGACGAGCTGGCAGGCATCCTGGCCAGCCACTACGTCGCCGCCTACGAGGCCAGCCCGGCCGGTCCCGAGGGCGAGGCCGTCGCCGCGCAGGCTCGCGTCACGCTCCGCGCCGCCGCCGAACGTGCCCTGGCACTCCACTCGCACGATCAGGCGGTGGGGCTGTATCGACAGACCTTGACCGTCACGACCGACGCGGCCGAACAGGCGGCGGTCACCGAACGGCTGGCCGATGCCGCCTACTACGGGGGCCATTTCGAAGCCGCGAAGGCGGCCCTGGCCGAGGCTATCGCCTGGTACGGCGGAGCGGGGCGCACGGCCGACGAAGTGCGGGCCACGACGCGTCTGGGCGCGATCCTCCTGCATGAGGGCGAGGTTCCCGCGGCGCTCTCGACGCTCGAGGCGGCAGCGGCCCGGGTCGAGGAAAGCGGAGGCGTGGACGACGCTGTCTTCGCCGGCCTGGCCTCGGAGCTCGCGCGCGCCCACTGGCGGAACGCCCATGGGCCTGAAAACGTGCTGCCCTGGGCCGAGAAGGCGCTCATCGCGGCCGAGCGCCTCGGCCTGGCGCAGGTCATCGCGGAAAGCCTCAACACGAAGGCCGGCGCGATGGCCGACGTGGGCCGCCTCCAGGAGGCGCTGGCGCTCATGCGTGGCGCCGTCCGTATCGCCGAGGCGCACGGCCTGATCGAGGCCGAGCTGCGCGCTCGCAACAACCTGCTGTTTCTGGACCTCGACGATCCCGCCGACTCCCTGGAGGGTGTCCGCCAGGGGCTGGTAACCGCGCGCCGCGTCGGGCTCCGCGACTGGGAACGCCAACTCGTGGCCGTGAGTCTCGGGACCACGACCCACGACCTGGGCGACTGGGCGTGGTGCCTGGCGCAGGCCGACGTGTTCGCCGGCGACGAGGTGCCGCTCGCGTATCGCATGGGTTTCGCCGAGACGCGCATGGCCATCGCCGCCTACCAGGGCGACCTCGAGGGCGCCTTCCGGCAGCGCACCGAGATCGAGGCGCAGCTATCGGCCGAAGGCGACCCCCAGACGCGCTTCTATCACGCCTTCAACGTGGGCCTCCTCCAGACGCTGTCCGGCGACCCGGCGGCAGGCTACCGGACGGTCATGGCGGCACTGCCCACGATGAGCGGGTCCTGGGCCATGTCCGGACATATCGTGGCCGGCAGCCACGCCCTGCTGGCGGGCGACGAGGCTGCCGTGCGCGTGGTGCGCGAGGGCTGGCGATCCGTCGGTGTCCGCGGCCGGGTGGCCGACGTGAACACGACGGCCTTCGACGCCGCCATCGACATCTTCGAGGGTCGCGTGGCGGCCGGGGCGGCGGGCTTCCGGTCGGCCATCGAGGTCCTCGACCAGCTGGGCTTCCGGGTGGACCGGGGGCTCATGCTCACGGCTGCCGTCGGGCTCCTCGGCGTGGACGAGCCATACGGGCGCGTGGCGGCCGACCAGGCCCGCGCGCTCATCGCGGAACTGGGATCGCCGACCATGCTGGCTCTCCTCGAGGGCGCCATCGAACGCGGCCCGCGCGCCTCGCCGACGCCACCCCGCGCCACGTCCCCCAGCGCGAGCCGCGTCACGTCCGCGTGAGCCCGGAGCGGGTCTACACGAGGCCGGTCATCGACAAGCTCGGCGTCTTCCCCGGCGCCCGCGTGGCCGTGGTCGGCCTGGACGACCCGGACTTCCGGGCGGTCCTCGCGGCGCGGACGGCGGACATCACCGAGGGTCCACCACGGCGCGACACCGACCTCATCTTCCTCGCCGCCGACTCGCTCGCCGAACTGGCCCCGCTCGGAGAGCTGCAGCTCGCGCTGAAGCCGAACGGCGCCATCTGGGTCGTCTCGCGCAAGGGCAAGGCAGCGACCATCCGCGACGTGGACGTCATCGGGGCTGCGCTCGCTGCCCGCCTGGTGGACAACAAGGTCGTGGCCTTCTCGGCCATGCACACGGCCCTGCGCCTGGTCATCCCGCGCGCGCGGCGGACCGCTACCGGTCGAAGATGAGACGACGTGCGTTGTCGCGGTAGACGCGGCGCAGCACGTCCTCCTTTAGCCCGATGCCGTGGATCTGCCAGCGGCCCTGCCCGGGCACCTCGTCGGTGTTGTAGTCGAAGGACTCATCGCGCGTCTCGAGGAAGCGGTAGTAGCGGCGGTAGACCGCCGGGTCCGGCTCGACGTCCACACCAAAGAGGACGCGGTCGGCGTACCGCTCGAAGAAAGCCCGCGCGGTGTACGGCTGACGCCCCAGCTCGCCCAGGCGGGCGGCGATGTCCACGTGGAAGTTCGGGCACGCATCGAGCGTCGCCCCGACCCAGGCCAGGTCCTCG
>JBGPMJ010000251.1:0-3923 GCA_041486935.1 Candidatus Limnocylindria bacterium
GCGGCGAGGTCGTCCCTGCGTCGGAAACCGATCACCCGTTCCACTTCGCGGCCGCCCTTGAAGAGCACGAGGGTGGGGATCGAGAAGATGGCGAAACGGGCGGCGGTGGCGACGTTCTCGTCGATGTCGAGCTTGGCCACGGTCAGCCGGTCGCCGAGCTCGCGGCCGAGGGCCTCGACGACCGGCGAGACGAGCCGGCAAGGGCCGCACCAGGGTGCCCAGAAGTCGACCAGGACGGGCCGCCCGGCGGCCAGCACCTCGTCGGCGAAGGAGTCGTCGGTGACCTCGATCGGCTCGCCCATCGCGCCGCCGCCTACGGCGGGCAGGTGGCCAGGCTGGCCGGGTCGTAAACGGTCAGGTCGATCGGTGTTCCCGGCACTGCGGTCGCGCCGGGAGCCGGGTTCTGGCCCCCGACCGGCCACGTCGTGTCGAAGCCGGACGGCCCGGTGATCGTACCCACCGTGAAGCCGTCGGCCTGGAGCGCCGCCTCGGCCGCGGCGAGCTGGACGCAGCGGTAGTCGTACACCGGGAACGGGGCCGGCGTGACGATCGGCGTCGGGACCGGCGTCGGCGTGGGAATGGGCGTGGGCGAGGGGCTGAGCGTCGGTTCGGGGCCGGTCGAGATGACGTAGTCGATGGGCGTGCCCTCGGCCACCAGGACGCCGGTCTGCGGCGATGTGGAGATGACCTGGCCGGCCGGGACGATCGGGTCGAAGGCCTCGCTCTTCGTGCCGGGCGTCAGCTTCCGCTCGACGAAGATGGTGATCGCCTCCTCCTCGGTCCTGCGGCGCACGTCGGGCACGGGCACGGTGCCGCGGCCGGTGGCGATGGTCACCTTGACGTCGCTGCCGGCGGGCGCACTCTCGCCCGCGGCGGGAACCTGGGCCACGACCGTGTTGGACGGCCTGGTCTCGTCCACCACGCTGTCGGTGATGACCATCACCAGCCCCGCCCCTTCGAGAGTGGCCCTGGCGTCGAGGACGGACAGGTCGACGACCGCGGGCACCTCGACGAGCTTGCCAGACGGCTTTGGCGTTGCACCGCCGCCGCCTCCGGCGTTGAGGAAGAGGTAGATGAGCGCGCCGGCGGCGACGAGGACGGCCACGCCCAGCAGAGCCGCGGCCCAGGCCCAGGCGCCGGGACCCCGGCCGCCGTTCGCCTCATCGGCAGCGGCATCGTGCGGCCGCTGGGGAGGACGGCCCGAGCCGACGCCGAGGGACGGCGGGGCGGCCACCCCGACCACGGTCGGGCTCTGGTCGGCCCGAACGGAGGCCGGGGCGGACACGACCGGTGCGGCGACCCCCGCGTGCAGCCCGGAGAGGAAGCGGCCGAGCGCATCCGAGAAGGCGCCCGCCGAGCCGAAGCGCTGCGTCGGGTCGCGCTGGAGCGCCTTGCGCACGATGGCGTCCATGGCCGGCGGCACGTCGGCACGGTGACTCGAGGGCACGGGCGGCTCCTCGGTCAGGCGGACCATGGCCACCGCGGCGGCCGTGTCGCCGCCCCAGGCGGCGCGACCGGTGAGCATCTCGAACAGGACGAGCCCCAGCGAGTAGATGTCCGCAGCCGGGGTGACGTTCTCGCCACGGGCCTGCTCGGGGCTCAGGTAGCGGGCGCTGCCCAGCGTCTGGCCGGGCAGCGTCAGCTGCGCCTCGGAGAGCGCCCGCGCGATGCCGAAGTCGGCCACCTTGACCTGCCCGGAGACGGTGATCAGCACGTTGGAGGGTTTGATGTCGCGGTGCACGATGCCCTGTGCATGGGCCGCCGCCAGTCCGTCGGCGATCTGCATCGCGATCCGTGCGGAGGCGGCGGCCGACAGGGCGCCGCGATCGCGCAGGATGCGCCCGAGGTCCTGGCCCTCGACGAGCTCCATGACGATGTACGGGCCGGCCGCCTCGGTGCCGTAGTCGAAGACGGCCACGACGTTGGGATGGGCCAGCGAGGCCGCCGCCTGCGCCTCCTGGCGGAAGCGGGCGACGAAGGCGGCATCGCGTCCGTACTCGGGCCGCAGGAGCTTGACCGCGACGTCGCGTTCGAGCTTAAGGTCACGGCCCCGGAAGATCGTGGCCATGCCGCCCTCGCCGAGGAGCTCCAGCAGCCGGTATCGATCTCCCAGCAGCTCTCCGATCTCGGGCACCCGTGACCCCTCAGTGGAGGTCGAGGCCGGCGAGGTAGCGCCGGAACTCGGGGCCGATGTCAGGCCGCTCCAGGGCGAGCTCCACGGAGGCCTTCAACCAGCCCATGGTGGTGCCGGCATCGTAGCGCACGCCCTCGAAGGCGTAGCCGTAGACGGACTGCTCCTGCATCAGCGCCTGGATGGCATCGGTGAGCTGGATCTCGCCGCCCGCGCCGCGCGGTGTCTGCTCCAGCTTCTCGAAGATCTTCGGCGTCAGCACGTAGCGCCCGATGATGGCCAGGTCGCTGGGCGCCGCCTCCGGCGTCGGCTTCTCGACGAGCCCGCGCAGCTTGTGCAGGCGGGGGTCGCCAAGATCGGACGCGTCGGGGTCGGGGTCGATGACCCCGTAGCGGCCGGTGTCCTCGTGGGGCACCTGCATGACTGCCACGCAGGAGGCGTGGGTCTGCCCGTAGGCGTGGATGAGCTGGCCGATGCAGGGCCGCTCGGAGACCACGACGTCGTCGGAGAGGATGACCGCGAAGGGCTCGTGGCCGACCAGCTCGCGCGCCATGAGCACCGCGTGGCCGAGGCCGAGCTGCTCCTTCTGGCGCACGTAGCTGACCTGCGCGAGGTCGCTGATGTGGCGCACCTTGCGCAGCGTCTCGATCTCGCCGCGCGCCTCGAGCAGCGACTCCAGCTCGAACGAGGAGTCGAAATGGTCCTCGATGGCCCGCTTCTGGCTGCTGGTGACGATGATGACCTGCTCGATGCCGGCTGCCACGGCCTCCTCGACCGCGTACTGGATGACCGGCTTGTCGACGAGCGGCAGCATCTCCTTGGGCGACGCCTTCGTGGCCGGCAGGAAGCGGGTGCCCCAGCCGGCGGCGGGGAAGACGGCTTTGCGGACGCGCATCGGACCTCGTTGCGGCGGAGGGGCTGGTCACCGGGGAGGGCCGGGACGGCGGCCGCAGTATAGCGCCGAGGGGGCCGTGCCCGGCTCTCAGAGCTCGGCCGCGGGCTCGGGCAGCGCTGGTCCCATGCCCTCGGCCGGTTGCCCGGCGCCGTGCTGGACGAGGGCTGCGCCACCCAGCACGAGCACGCCGCCCGCGACCTGTCCGGGTCCCAGCGGCTCAGCCAGCAGGAGAGCGGCGAGGATCACGCCGACGACCGGCTCGAAGAGCATCAGGATCGACGTGCGCACGCCGCCGATCCGGCGCACGCCGGCCGTGAACAGGACGACCGGCAGGGCCGCGCCGAGGGTCCCGGCGAACAGCAGCCAGGGCCAGGTGGCGGGCTCCCCGAGCGGTGCGAGGAGGGGCGCCGGGCCGCCGGTCACCAGCGCCGCGGCGACGTAGGTCGCCTCTCCCACGAGGAGCAGCAGCAGCGTGGCCTGCCGGGTGGGGAGCGACGGATAACCGCCGCGGGCGGCGAAGACATAGCCGACCTGGCAGGCGGCGGCGAGCAGCGAGAGCGCGACCCCGAGGAGGTCGAGGCGAAGCGCGCCGCCGGGATCCATCTGGCCGAGGACGACGAGGGCCATGCCGGCCATCGCCAGGCCGAGCGCCAGCAGGCGCGCGGGATCGAGCCGCTCGCGCCCCGTCGCCGCGGCCGCGACCGAGACCAAGGCCGGGTAGGTGTAGAAGCCGAGCAGCGCCAGGGCGATGCTGACGCGTTCGAAGGCGATGAAGATGGCCAGGTTGAGCACGGCACTGGCCACGCCGGCCACGACCAGCGCGCCGAGGTGGCGGCGCGGCACGCGACGAAGGTCCGCCAGGCGCGAGCCACGCCGGGCGAGGACGGCCAGCACGCC
>JBGPMJ010000252.1:0-3923 GCA_041486935.1 Candidatus Limnocylindria bacterium
CGCCACGGCGAGATCGCCCGGCGGCTGCTGGCCGGCGATCGGACGGGGGCCGCCGCCGTGGCCCGTCGGTACGCGGCGCTCTATGCGACGGTGGAGGGGATCGGCGGCGGCTTCTTCCTCGAGCTCCAGCACCACCTCCTGCCCGACGACGACTTCCTCGTCGGGGAGACGGCCGCCCTGGCCGCCGAGCTGGGGCTGCCGGTCGTGGTCACCAACGATGCCCACTACGCGCGCCCGGAGGACCGCGAGCTGCAGGACGTCCTGGTCGCCATCCGCCACGGCCTGACGCTCGAGGAGAGCGGCCATCTGCGCCGCCCCAATGGGGAGTTCCACCTGAAGTCGGCAGCGCACCTGGCGGGCCTGCCACCTGGGGAGCCGGGCGCCGGGCCGGTCGTGCTCCGGGCCTGGTCGGAGGGGCTGCGGACGGCCGGAGAGCTGGGCGCCCGCTGCGGCATCGACCTCGGCTTCGAGCGCTACCGCTTCCCGGGCTTCCCCGTGCCACATGGGGAGACGCCCTTCAGCGTCCTCGAGGGGCTCTGCCACGAGGGAGCGCGGAAGCGCTACCAGCCCATGACGCCCGTCGTCGTCAAGCAGCTCGCCCACGAGCTCGACGTCATCGAGCGCACCGGCCTGGCCGAGTTCTTCCTCATCTGCTGGGACCTCATGCGCTTCGCCCGCGAGCGCGGCATCCCCGCCCAGGGGCGCGGCAGCGCGGGCGACTCGATCCTGGCTTACGTGCTCGGCATCACCCGCGTCGACCCCATCCGCCACCGCCTCCTCTTCGAGCGCTTCATCAACGAGGGGCGGACGGCCTACCCGGACGTGGACATCGACTTCGCCTCGTCGCGCCGCGAGGAGGTGATCCAGTACGTCTACCAGCGCTACGGCGAGGCCCACACGGGCATGGTCTGCAACGTCGTCACCTACCGGGCGCGGTCGGCCGTGCGCGAGGTGGGCTACGCGCTGGGCTTCCCGCGCCCGCTCGTGGACCGGGTGGCCAAGGCGCTAGAAACGTACGACTCGGACATGGTGCGGCGGGACCTGGAGGCGGACGGCGGCTTCGCCGAGTTCTTCCGCGCGCCGGCGCCGGTGGCCGCGGTCCTGCCGCGCGCCTTGCCCGACCGCCTGGCGCCGCGGACGTCACTGCGCCCCGGTCCCTCGGACGACGAGGGCGGCCCCGGCGACACCCCCGCCAGCGTGCGCTGGTTGCGGGGCGGACCGGCCATGGCTCCGTTGTCCGCCGGGATGGCCGAGCCCGGTTCACCGTCGCTGTCCGCCGGCACGTCCGCCGGCATGTCAGTAGTACTGTCACGACGCACACAAGTCGGGCGTGTTCGGTCGGAACGGGCCCTCGGCGAAGGCTCATCCGAGCCGGGGCAGGGGGTCGGCGAGCGTGGATCGGCCGCCGGGGAGCGTCCGGGTGAGCGGAACTGGTCCGCACGCGGGTCGTCGGACGCGAAGATGCTGTCCGGTGACAGTAGTACTGACATCGGGACCGACAGGCGCCCCGCCCCTGGCCACGCCACCGCCCCTGACCACGTCGCCGCCCCTGACCACGCCGCCGCCCCTGGCCGCGCGGACGCTCCCGGCACGATCGGTGGCCGGGCCATCGACCCCGAGACGGGCGTGCTGCTGCCGCCGGAGCGGCGCACGGACCGCCTGGGTCGGCCGTTCCGCTGGGATCCGCCGGCGCCGCCCGCCGCGACGCTCGGGCGTGGCGGCGCCCACTCCAGCGTCGCCCGGGACGCGCCCGAGCCGCCCTCACCCCCGCAGCCGCGCGGCGGCAGCACCGTCGGCCTCTCGCCCTGGGAGCGCTGGCTGGAGCTGTGCGCCCGCATCGACGGCTTCCCACGCCACCTCGGCATCCACGTCGGGGGCATGCTCGTGACGCGGGCGCCGCTGGTGGACATCGTGCCGCTGGAGCGGGCCTCGATGCCCGGCCGCGTCGTCGTCCAGTACGACAAGCGCGACGTCGAGTCGATGAAGCTCATCAAGCTCGACCTGCTCGGGCTGCGCATGCTCTCGGCCATCGACGACGCCCTCCGGGACATCCAGGCCGACTGCGGCGTCCACGTCGACCTCGACCGCCTGCCCGAGGACCTGCCCGAGGTCTTCGCCATGATCGGGGCGGCCGACACGGTGGGCGTCTTCCAGATCGAATCGCGCGCGCAGATGCAGACGCTGCCCCGCTCGCGGCCGGAGACGCTCGACGACCTCGTCGTGGAGGTGGCGATCATCCGCCCCGGCCCCATCCAGGGCAACGCCGTCCACCCCTACCTGCGTCGTCGCCAGGGGCTCGAGCCGGTGGCCTACCTCCATCCCAGCCTCGAGCCGGTCCTGGCCGAGACGCTGGGCGTGATCCTCTACCAGGAGCAGGTCATGAAGATCGCCATCGAGGTGGCCGGCTTCAGCGCCGCGGCCTCGGACGGCTTCCGCCGGGCGATGGGGACGTGGCGCTCCAGCCGCGAGATGGAGAAGCTCCACCGCGGCTTCGTCGAGGGCTGCATCGCCGCGAGCGGCCTGACCGAGGCCGAGGCGGAGGAGCTCTACCGCCAGGTGGCCGGCTTCGCCAGCTTCGGCTTCAACAAGAGCCACGCGGCGGCTTTCGCGCGCACGGCCTATGAATCGGCCTTCCTGAAGCTGGCCTACCCGGCGCAGTTCACGGTCGGGCTCATCAACGCCCAGCCGATGGGCTTCTACCCGGTAGAGGTGCTGATCAACGACGCGAAGCGCCACGGCGTGGCGGTCCTGCCGGTGGATCTCAACGCGAGCCGCTACCGCACCACCACCGAGTGGACGGGCATGCCCGGCGAGCCGCTCCCCAAGGGGGCCGGCATCGAGCGCCGGCCGGAGCCCGTCCGGAGCCCGGCCTGCGTCGTGCTGGAGGGGGAGGCACGGCGCCGGCTGGCGGCGGAGAACGCCGTGGGCTACGGCATCCGCCTCGGCCTGCACCTCGTCAACGGCATCGGCGAGGAGCTCGGGGAGCGGCTGGAGCGGGAACGCGAGCACGGCCCCCACCGCTCGCTGGCCGACGTCGTCGCCCGCACCGGGCTCTCCGAGGAGCTGCTGGAGCGGCTCATCCGGGCCGGCGCGCTGGACTCGCTCGGTCGCCCGCGGCGTGAGCTCCTCTGGCAGCTGCGCGAGGTCGCTGGGGCGACGAAGGGGCGCCCGATCGCCGGGCCCGCCGCCTCCCGCCCCCTCGACCTCCGACTGCCGGCCACCGCGGCGCCGGACCTGCCGCCGCCCTCGGAACTGGAGCGCCTCGGCGACAGCTACGCGATCCTCTCGCTCGACGCCCGGCGCCAGGTCATCGAGCTCTTCCGCCCGGCGCTCGACCGCCTGGGCGCCATCAGCGCCGCCCGCCTGGCCGAGCATCCGCCGGGCAGGGTGGCGATCGGCGGACTCGTCGTCACGCGCCAGCACCCCATGACCGCGAAGGGCACCGTGTTCTTGGCCGTGGAGGACGAGACGGGGATGGTCAACGTCACGCTCTGGCCGGACGCCTGGGCGCGCCTGCGCGGCGTGGTGCGGCGCCACGCGCTGCTCTACATCGAGGGCACGCTCCAGCGCGAGACGAACGTGGTCAACCTCGTGGCGCGGCGGATCCTGCCGCTGCCCGAGCTGGCGCGGAGCGTGGGCGGGCCGTCACGGCCGGACGGCGTCCGGCAGCTGGGCCACGCCGGGATGCGGCGGCTGGGCTGAGCGGCGGCTCCGCGCGCCGCGGAGTCAGCGGCCGGTCCGGCCCGGGCGGGTCTCCTGCTTCGCCTTGCGGCGCTGGTCCTGGGCCCGGGCATCGCGGGCGGCCCGCTGTCGGCGGCTGTTCTCGCCGAGGAACTTGCGGTACCAGCCGGCGAGGCCGCCGAAGAGCGCGCCCATCGCCGACGCGTACACGAAGTACGTGGCCGACACCGAGAGGAGGTCCG